>JBEGRT010000441.1:0-4095 GCA_041180305.1 Pseudomonadota bacterium | reverse complement strand
GCTCGGTGTGCTCGGGCGCGATCTTGAGGTAGCCGCCGACGTGGTGCGTGACCAGTTCCTTGATGTATTCGGGCGAGCGCACGGCCAGGTCATAGCGCAGCCCCGAGCCGATCAGGATCTTCTTGATGCCCTTCATGTGCCGCGCCTGGCGGTACAGGCTGATCAGGCGCGAGTGGTCGGTGTTCAGGTTCGGGCAGATGTCCGGGTACACGCACGAGGGCTTGCGGCAGGCCGCCTCGATCTCGGGCGACTTGCAACCCAGGTGGAACATGTTGGCCGTGGGGCCGCCCAGGTCGGAAATCACGCCCGTGAAGCCCTTGACGCTGTCACGGATGGTCTTGATTTCCTTGAGGATGGACTGCTCGGAGCGGCTCTGGATGATGCGGCCTTCGTGCTCGGTGATCGAGCAGAAGGTGCAGCCGCCGAAGCACCCGCGCATGATGTTCACGCTGAAGCGGATCATGTCCCAGGCCGGGATGGTGGCGTTGCCATAGCTGGGGTGCGGGGCCCGCGCATAGGGCAGGTCGAACACCAGGTCCATCTCGGCCGTGGTCAGCGGAATGGGCGGCGGGGTGATCCACACATCTTGCGCGCCCGGGCCTTCGCCATGCCGCTGCACCAGCGCGCGGGCATTGCCCGGGTTGGTTTCCAGGTGCAGCACGCGGTTGGCGTGGGCGTACAGCACCGGGTCTTCTTTCAGTGCCTCGAACGAGGGCAGGCGGATCACGGTGCGGTCGCGCGGGGGCAGGGTGATCTTGCCGCGCAGCGGGGCCGCGGTGGCCTCGGCAGCGGTCGCCTTGCGGGCCAGCGCCGGGTTGGGCACCAGCTTGATGGGCTTGGCACCACCGGCCAGGTCGGCCTGAGCGCCCTGCGGGGCGGCACCTTTGAGCGGGTCGAACGCGCCGGCTTCTTCCAGGGCGCAGCTCTGGCCCTGTTCGGCCGCCTGCTGGGCCATGCCCATGTAGGGGTTGATGTGCTGGTCGATGCGGCCCGGGCGGTCCACCTCGGTGCTGTCCAGCTCGAACCAGCCCTGGGCGGTGGGGTCGTTGCGACGGCGGATGAAGGCCGTGCCGCGCACGTCGGTGATGGATTCGATGGGCTCGCGCGCGGCCAGGCGGTGGGCCACTTCCACGATGGCGCGCTCGGCGTTGCCGTACAGCAGCAGGTCGGCCTTGGCGTCCATCAGGATGGAGCGGCGCACCTTGTCCTGCCAGTAGTCGTAATGCGCAATGCGGCGCAACGAGGCCTCGATGCCGCCCATCACGATGGGCACGTCCTTGAAGGCTTCGCGGCAGCGCTGGGCGTACACGGCCGAGCAGCGGTCGGGGCGTGCGCCCCCCTGGCCGCCGGGTGTGTAGGCGTCGTCGCTGCGGATCTTCCGGTCGGCCGTGTACCGGTTGATCATGGAATCCATGTTGCCGGCGGTCACGCCCCAGAACAGGTTGGGGCGGCCCAGGGCCTTGAAGGGCTCGGCGCTCAGCCAGTCGGGCTGGGCGATGATGCCCACGCGAAAGCCCTGGTTCTCCAGCATGCGGCCGATCACGGCCATGCCGAAGCTGGGGTGGTCGACATAGGCATCGCCCGTCACGATGACGATGTCGCAGCTGTCCCAGCCCAGCGCGTCCATTTCGGCGCGGGTGGTGGGCAGGAATTTCGCCGTGCCGAAACGCTTGGCCCAGTAGGGCTTGTAGTCGCTCAAGGGGCGCGCGGCCGGCATGCCGCGTGTGGCATCAGGCAGGGCAGTGGGCGCAGTGAGGGACTCGGACATGGCGGAAGGCTCAGGTGGGGCGCAGGGCAACCTGACATTATCGCCGCGAGGGCTGGCTGAGTGGCTTGCCCCTGAGCCTGGCAAGGCCATGCCAGGGCCCCTGCTTGCGGGGCTGAGTGCCCCGGCGGCGCCCGATCAGGGGCATCCCTGATGCTGCGGCCCCATGCGCCTGCCAGCCCGGTAAAAACCGGGCGCCATGCCGTGCATTTGTGCGCATCGGGTGCGCCACAGGGGCGCACCATCGGTCCTAGACTGAAGTTGCCGGGGCCCGCCCTTGCTGCAGGCTCCGCCCCGCCGTCGGGAGGTGCCCATGAGCGCGTCGCGAAGTCCCTTGCTGGCCCTGTTCATCCGTTTGATGTCGGTGGCCCGCTACCGCTTCATCGCGGAGCTCACCCTGATCTTTCTGGGGGTGTGGTTCGGGTGCGCTTTGGCCGCCCACTGGTTCGAGCACGGTCACAATCCCAAGGTCAGCACCGTCGGGCACAGCATCTATGCCATGCTGGTGACCATGACCACCTCGGGCGATTCGGCCGTGGTGCCCCAGACCGTGGGTGGGCAATGGGTGCTGGGCTTTGCCTTGCTGGTGTCCAAGCTGCTGACGGCCCTGCTGTGCGCGCTGGCCGCGGCCGTGCTGATCGAGCGCAAGCTCAAGGAAGATATGGGGCTGACCATGCATGCACTGAGCGAACACATCGTCATCATCGGCTGGAACCTCAAGGGCCCGCAGATCATCCGCACCCTGCGCCAGGAGCCCGCGCTGGAGAACACGCCCATCGTGGTCATGGCCGACCTGGAGCACAAGCCCACCGACGAGCTGGGCACCTCGTTTTCGCGCTCGCCCTACCCAATCCGTGGGGAATCGGTCGAGCGCGCCAGCCTGACCACGGCCGCCACCGTGGTGGTGCTGGCCAATTACGCCGAAAAGCAGCATGCCGACGCCCTGTCGGCGGTGAACGTGATGGTGGCGCGGCGGGCCAACCCGCATGCCCGCATCGTGGTGGAACTTTTGGACCCGGGGCAGCGTGCCTTCCTGGAAGCCGCCGGGGCCGACCTGGTGGTGGGCATTGGCGAGGTGGGTGGCTTCTTGCTGGCCGAGGCCACCATTGGCAACGAGCAGGCCCGCGAGCTGCTCGACTTCGTGGCTGACAAGGGCCGCCAGCGTCAGCCTGTCGCCCTGAAGTGAACGTCGTGCGGTCTTCACACAGCAGCAACACACAAGTTTGCTGAAATGGTTAAGATTCCATTCACGTTCATTTTTCGGAGCCTGACGCTCATGAAGTTCAAGACTGGTCTGATGGCCTGGTCCATGGTGCTGGCCAGCGCCACGCTTGTGTTCACCCCGATGGAAGCCGAGGCCAAGCGCCTGGGCAGCGGTCGCCCTGCAGGCATGCAACGCAGCATGCCTGACAAGACGCCCAATGCACCCACCCAGCAAGCCACGCCTGGCACGCCTGCTCAGCAGGCCATGCCCGGCAAGCCTGCTCAGCAGAACCAGGCCGCAGCACCCAACGCTGCCGCTGCGGCCCAGCAGGCCGCGCCCAAGCGCAGCTGGATGGGGCCCATCGCCGGCCTGGCCGCTGGCCTGGGGCTGGCCGCACTGGCCAGCCACTTCGGCTTCGGCGACGAACTCGCCAACTTCATGATGATGGCCCTGCTGGCCGTTGGCGTGATGATGCTGGTCGGCTTCCTGATGCGCCGTTTCGGCAACAAGGGCCAGGCCGCAGGCCCGCAGCTGGCCGGTGCCGGTGCGCCGTTCCCCCAGGGTCAGGATCTGCAGTCGCCCATGCAGCGCGACAACTTCCAGGGCTTCCAGGGTGGTGGTGCTTCGGCCCCGGCGGCCCAGCCTCTGGCGGATGTGGGCGCCCTGCCGGCGGGCTTTGATGCCGCGGGCTTCGAGCGCGTGGCCAAGATGATTTTCATCCGCATGCAGGCTGCCAACGACGAATCCAACGTCGATGACCTGCGCAAGTTCACCACGCCCGAGTTGTTCTCGTCGCTGAAGGCCGACCTGCTGGAGCGCGGTAGCTCCAAGCAGCAGACCGATGTGATGCAGCTTGATGCCCAGGTGGTTGATGCTGCCCAGGAAAATGGCCAGTGGGTGGTGTCGGTGCGCTTCTCGGGCCTGATCCGCGAGGAAGTGGGCGCCGGTGCCGAGCCCTTCGCCGAGCTGTGGCACCTGGTGCGCCCCATGGACGAAAGCCGTGAATGGGCCATTGCCGGCATCACGCCGCTGCAAGGCTGAACGCCTTCACGCACCCTCAAAACCCGGGCCTGGCCCGGGTTTTTTCATGGCCCTTGCAGGCTCAGACTTCTTCGCCCAGGAAGCC
>JBEGRT010000440.1:0-3029 GCA_041180305.1 Pseudomonadota bacterium | reverse complement strand
GCATGGGCGCATTCGCAAAGTGGGCGCGGGCGTTCATCACGGAGCGGTTTGGGCATAAACCTCAGGGACGCAAACGGTGAAACTCGGTCCCCAAGGTGCGGAGTTGATCCAGTCTTTCGAGACTTGTCGCTTGCAGGCGTATATGCCTACCCCTAACGATGTGCCGACTATTGGGTGGGGAAAAACCCGCGCCGTCGCAATGGGCGATACTTGCACGCAGGAGCAAGCCGACGCCTGGTTCCTTGAGGACGTTGCGTGGGCAGAGGACTGCGTTAATCGTGCGGTCACGGCGCAGTTATTGCAGAATGAGTTTGATGCGCTGGTGAGCCTGTGCTTTAACATCGGCTGCAAGGCATTCTCAGGTTCTACGCTGGTCAAGGATTTGAATAACGGAAACTTTGACGCGGCGAGCAAGCAGTTTTCGGTTTGGAACAAGCAAGCCGGACAGGTGCTTGCAGGACTGACGCGGCGCAGGGAGGCCGAGGCGGAACTTTTCGAGCAAGGTACGGCATGAGCGACGACAGCACCGACCTTAACTTCCGCACGCGCCTGATCCGCACATGGGCATGGTTCGTAGCGCGTCCGGCGTTGCTGTGGGCGCTCACGGGGTTCCTCGCCGGGATGATCCTGCCGCGCCTCGTATGGTGGCTGCTGTGATGTACGCGCTGATCGGGATGGGCATCGCCCTGATACTGGCGCTTGGCGTGGCGAAGATCGAGCATTCGGGCAAATTGGAGGCTCAGGCCCAAGTTGAGGCCCGCGAAGCCACCATCCGGCAGCAGAATGCCGCCGTGGAAGCCTTGGCCGCTGAATCCGCCCGCAAGCAGGCTGCGGGGGCCGCTGCGCTGCGCCAAGCCGAGGGGAAGGCGAAGGTGTGGACGGACCAGGCGCTGCGCCTACAGGCCGCGCTGACAAGCCGCAAGCCTACCGACGCCACGGACTGTAAATCCGCGTGGCAGGAGCTACGCAAATGAGGCTGATTCTTTGCTGCGCCGCAATGTTGGTAGGGTGCGCCAACACTCCGACTGCCACAATCCCCGTAGCCGTTAGCTGCGTCAAAGAGGTTCCGGTGAAACCTGAAACACGCCCGGAGGCCGAGATTCTGGCCTTGGACGACTATGCAGCCACTATGGTCGCGTGGACCGAACGTCTGCTGCTCAAGGCGTACAGCGAGAAGGCCGACGCGATCATTCAGGCTTGCCGCTGACGGCGGCGCCCTTTGATACCGTGGCGCTCGGCGTGCCTCCGTCGTTCGGCCCACAGCAGCGCAGAAACTCTTTGGCGACCACATAATCGAAGTAGTCGGTGGGTTCGCTCTCGCGTTCGCGGGCATCGGCTTCGCGGCGAGCGATGCAGCCCCGCGCAAGCCGGATCGACTCTGCGCTTGGTACAGCTTCCGGTGGTGCCGCTCGTAGTGCGGCGACTATGGCAGTGCGCTCGTTCGGCAAGATGCCGATGAACATTCCGTCCATAAATGAGGTTTCAGACAACAGCGGGCGCGCGTCGATGCTGTCAGCTAATTGGCCGAAGGTCATGGCTTCGCCGTTCCGTCTGCTGTGGCGTAGGGAACTCGCGCCACGAACTCGTTGAAGTCCTCCCCGGTCAGCCCGTGGGTCAAGTCAACGGCGAAGTCCAGCAGCCGTTGAATGTCGGCCTCGGTGAACGCAGATTGGTCGCTGGCGGCTTTGCCTTCGGCCCAACGATCAACGAAGTCCTCGATGTATTTCCCGGTGAAGCGTTCGTCCAACAACTCTGCTTGGAGCCTGTCTCCAGTTGCGGATCGCCGCGCTTCGTCCAGTTGCTCAAGCGCAGCCGCTTCTTTCATCAAACTTGCGTCATAGAGCTTCCGCGCCTCCGCAAGATCGCGCTCAAGCTGGCGGGCGAACGCAATACAGTCATCCTTGGAATCGTCGTGGTAGCGCCCCATCGGATTCTTTGCGGGCAAATACTCGGCATAGTATTCATCCGTCCTCGGCGTTTCTCCGGTGGCTGCGACGTGGGATACGGGCGCTCCATCTTTGAACGCGACATCGCAGTGAACGCAGCGTCCCTGATACGCCTCGTGCTGGCACTGCGCAACGGTAGGGGGCCGTGCCGCTTCTGCTGCAAGCCACATTGAACGCCAAACGCGCTCTGCATCGTTTCGGGCACCAGCCCATTGCAAGGCGTCGTGTGCGGTATCGCTAAGATCATCCTCGAACCGCAGCAGCCGACGCGCCCCGTCCGTCCTCATCTTGGCGGTAGGTATCAGCGGGCAAAGCCGCACATCGCTTGGCTCCATTCCGTACAGGCCATCGCCTTCGCCGTGCTTATCACTCGGCTCATTCATATTTGGCCTCGTCTCTAAAATCCGCCAACCACTTCTGTCCCCTATCCGCGCTCGTGGCGCTTTTCATGTTTTCCTCCGTTGATACTTAGCCCGCTGTCTGCATGCGTTAGAGCAGAACTTCGCGGTCTTGATCCCGCTGAAACGCTTGCCGCAGGACAGGCAGGCGTGCCAGTGACGACCGCGTAGGGCTGCTAGGGATGCACCTGGCTTCATGCCGCAGCCGCAAGGGTTATCTCATTGATGGGCTGCAAGCCTTCGGAGAATCGCGGCGTCCACGAATAGGCGCGACCGTCCTTCTTGTGCTTCATGTCGTGCCAGTTGCCAGTGCGCCCCAAGTAGTCGGTAAGGGCGGCGTGCATGAAGTTGCAAAGTTGGACGCCTTCCGCCGTTCCATCGTGGCCGAGCGCGAACGGGGCGATCCTAGTGGCCTTGGATTTCGTCCCATCGTTCCACTCCACATCTCCGAGAAAGAACCAATCGGCCACTCCCTTATAGGTTTCGTGACCTACCTCCGTGATGGCGGTAATGACGCCTCCGTGCCGGTGTTCAAGACCCTTGGTGTTCATTTCGTGTCTCCTTTGGTTAGCCTACAACCCAAGTATAACACAGATACGCAACCGTGTCAACTACGAATCTATCAGTCATGGGAACGCTCTAAGAGGGCACGACGTTCGTTCTCCAGTTTCGTCGGGTCGATGTC
>JBEGRT010000439.1:0-6911 GCA_041180305.1 Pseudomonadota bacterium | reverse complement strand
TGATGGGCTGGTACCACGAGCCCAGGACGCGCACGAGCTTGTCCAGGAACTTGGCATCGAGACCGACCAGCACGCGGCGCTTGTTGCCTTCCACGGCGGCCAGGATCTGCAGGGCAGCGCTTTCGGCCGAGGTGAAGTTCAGCAGCTTGTCGAACTTGGCGCGGGCGGCTTCGGCATTGCCGGTGGCCTTCTGGATGGATTCGTCCATCTTGGCGGCACGGGCGATGTTGGTGCGGATGCCACCCGGGTGCACGCAGGTGGCGCTGACACCGCACTTGGCCATGTCGAGCTCCTGGCGCAGGGCTTCGGTGAAGCCACGCACGGCGAACTTCGAGGCGTTGTAGGTGCCCTGGGTGGGCACCGACAGCAGGCCGAACAGGCTGGAGGTGTTGACGATGTGGCCTTCACCAGCCTTCTTGAGGTGGGGCAGGAAGGCCTGGGTGCCCCAGACCACGCCCCAGAAGTTGATGCCCATGATCCACTCGAAATCTTCGGGCTTGACGGTTTCGATGAAGGCGCCCAGGGCCACACCGGCGTTGTTGAACACCAGGTTGACCTTGCCGTGGTCGCGCACGACCTCGTCGGCCCAGGCGTTCATGCCTTCACGGCTGGCCACATTGACCTTCGCTGTGGTCACTTTGACGCCCAGCTTGGAGGCCATCTGGGCAGTTTCCGCCAGACCCTTCTCGTTGACGTCGCTGAGCGCCAGGTGGCAACCACGGCGGGCCAGTTCCAGGGCCAGGGTGCGGCCCATGCCGGACGCCGCACCAGTGATGGCGGCCACTTTGTTCTTGAAGTCCTTCATGTCGGGTGCTCGTCAGGAGTGGGTCAGAAGATGCAGACGCCCGGACCGGGGGCCTTGCCGAAGCGCGCAGAAGGCCGGGTGCGACTACCATAGCGGGGCGTGCCACTCAAATTGTGACAACATCCAGTTTCAAAACTGTATTTGACAATGGATCTTTCCAAAAACAGGGTTAACCCCAGTAATGCACCTGAATCAGGGGAATCCGCCACGGGCGGAGGCCGGCGTTATGGCGGGGTCGACAAAGACGAGCGGCAACGCCAGCGCCGCCAGCGTCTGGTCGAGGCCGGACTGGCTGTTTTCGGAGAGGTGGGCTTTCATGGTGCCACGGTGCGCCTGGTGTGCAAACGGGCCGAGCTGACGTCGCGCTACTTCTACGAGTCGTTCGACAGCATGGAAGCGCTGTTCGAAGCGGTGTACGTGTCGGTGAGCACCGAGCTCATGCGGCGCACCATGGCCTCGCTGGCTGTCACGCCGCTCAAGCCTGACCTGCTGGCCGAGGCTTCGCTGCGCACCTTCCTGGAATTCATCCGCGAGGACACGCACCGGGCCCGCGTGGCCCTGATCGAAGCGCTCACGGTGGGCGCGGGCATGCACCGCATCAGCCAGGAGTCGAACAAGGATTTCGCCCGGTTGATCGCCAGCTTCATCGGCATGCTCTACCCGACGCTGGAAGAAGAAACGCGCCTGAACCCGATCTACATCGCCAACGGCCTGGTGGGCTCGAACATCCGCATCGCCACCCTGTGGGTGGAAGACAAGTGCAGCCTGCCGCTGGACGACGTGTTGCGCAACATGTTCGCCTTCTACCAGGCGGCCATCACTTACGCCGACGTGCAGCTCAAGGCGGCCCGCGAAGAGCGGGCCAGGGCCCAGGGCAAGGCGCCCAAGGCCTGATCCCCGCTCAGCGGTCGCTGCGCAGGGGGCCGTATTCCACCGGCACCCAGCGGTAGGCCTTGCCATCCTTGCCCACATGGCCGATGCCCGGGAAGGGCATGTGTGCGCCACCGACCCACAGCTTGTCGTGGGCAGCACGCTTGAACAGCGCCTTGCGGGTGGCAATGGCCTTGGGGCTGTCGACGTCGAATTCGATGGCGATTTCCGGGCGCGCGAACTGCGTGGCGTGGTTGTGCACGATGTCACCCCACAACAGCAGCTGCTTGTCACCGGCACTCAGCAGGAAGCTGGTGTGGCCCGGGGTGTGGCCCGGCGTGGGCACCACCTGCACGCCCTTGAGCAGGTCGTCCCCGGCCTTGAAGGTCTTGAACTTGCCCGCGGCCTGGTAGCCAGCCACGGCCTTTTGCGCCATTTCGAAGAAGGGCTTCATGCCATCGGGCTTGCTGGCCATGACGTCCTTGTTCAGCCAGAAATCGGCTTCGCCCTGGCTGGCGTACACGGTGGCGTTGGGGTAAAGCGGCTTGCCGGCGGCATCGGCCACGCCACACACGTGGTCAGGGTGCAGGTGGGTCAGCAGCACGGCATCGACATCTTCCAGCTTGTAGCCCGAAGCCTTCAGGTTGGCCGCGATGTTGCCCAGCGTGGGGCCAAAGCAGCCCGCGGCACCGGTGTCGACCAGCACCAGGTGATCGCCGGTGTTCACCAGGAAGCCGTTGACGGCCGTCTGTACGCCTTTGGTCGATTCCTGGAACATGCGGGCCATGAGCGATTGCAGGGTCTTGGCGCTGGCACCTTTGAGCAGCTTGGGGGCCAGGTCGACATAGCCGTCGTACAGGGCGGTGACCTGCATGGGCCCGAAGGCCATGTGGTAGTAGCCCGGCACCTGCACCTTCTGGGGCGCGGCCGCCGCGACGGCCGAGGTGGGGGTGGCCATGAGGGCCACGGAAGTGGTGGCCACGACAGCGGCCAGGGCCAGGGAACTCAGCGAGCGGATCGGGTGGTGCATGGGAAGGGTCCATCCTGTGGGTGAGGGAATTGGATTGTGCGCAATCGAAATTCCCTTGCGCACATCAATGACTTTCTCATGCGGATGTCATGCGGCGACAGGTTCGCGCGAAAACCCTCTTCGGGCGCCTGGCGATTGCCCATATGGTCTGACGCCAGAAAGACAGGGAGAGGACAAAACAACGACACGCACTGAACGCGATGAGAGACCGCATGACCCCGCCCCGCCTGATGTTTCGCCTGCTGCCTGGCCTGCCATGGCTGGTCAGCCTCGTGTGGCCGACCACCGCTCAGGCCCATGTGAAGTGGTTTTCCAAGATCGTGAACTGCACCTCGGCCCCGCTGGACCCCTGGCCCGTGGTGACGCAACCCTTGTTCCTCGCGCTGTGGCTGCTGGCCACCGTGGTGCTGGGCTGGGTGTTCTTTGCCGAACGCCTGCTGTTGCCCAGCTACCGCCGCGCACACCTGGCCTGGCACGCCCGCAAGCCCGCCGGGCAACGCGCCCTGGCCACTGTGCTGCGCCTGGGGGTGGCCCTGTACTTTGCATCACTGATGGCCGGCATGGGCCCGCGACACGCCATGCTCACACCCGAGCTGGTGCTGGCCACTCCCTGGATCCCGGCCTGCCAGAGCCTGATCGTGGTCAGCGTGCTGTGGCGGCGCACGGCCCCGCTGGCCGCCCTGGGGCTGCTGGCGCTGTATGCCGTGGGCATGACGCATGCGGGCTGGTTCCACATGCTCGACTACCTGTACTTTGTGGGCGTGGCCATCTTCCTGTTGATCGATGCCTGGCTGCCGGGGCGGCACCGGCACATGGCCTACACCGCGCTGCGCGTGGCGGCCAGCTTCAGCCTGTTGTGGGTCAGCGCCGAAAAGTGGATGTACCCCGCCTGGACCTATGACCTGCTGCAAGGCGACCTGCAGGCCCTGAGCTTCGGGCTGCCACCACACCTGGTGGTCATGGCGGGCGGTTTCGTGGAATTCACCCTGGCCTTCCTGCTGCTGTTCGGGCGGGTGTCGGCACAGGTGTCGGCGCTGGTCTTTCTGTTGCTGATGGCCGCCGCCATTCCGGTGGCAGGCCCCATCGATGCCATTGGCCATGCGCCGCTGCTGATCGTGCTGCTGATCTTTGGCTTCAGCCAGAACCGCCTGGGCTACCGTGGCCACCGGGCCCGCCAGGGCCACGATGTGCGCCATGTGCTGACCTTCGTGCTGGGCGTGCCAGGCGTGATGGGCCTGTACAAGCTGGCCCACCAGCTGGCCTACCCCCACACCCCGGCCGTGCCAGAGGTGTCGTGGCTCATGGCCTGCCTGGGGGCCAGCCTGCTGCTGGTGCACCTGCTGCGCACCGCCCCCGACTGGTGGCCCTCGCGGCTGCGCACGGTGCGCCTGCGGACGAAAGCCCAGGCCGATTGGGCCACCGCCGACAAGCCTGCACTCAGTGCCTGACCTGTCCGCAGCACCTGGCACCCACCGTGCCAGAGCGCGTCAGCACGCCACGATGTTCACGGCCAGCCCACCACGCGCCGTTTCCTTGTACTTGAGGTGCATGTCGGCGCCGGTTTCGCGCATGGTCTTGATGACCTTGTCGAGGCTGACGTGGTGGCGTCCGTCACCCTGCAAGGCCATGCGCGCGGCGTTCACGGCCTTCACCGCCGCGATGGCATTGCGCTCGATGCAGGGGATCTGCACCAGCCCGCCCACCGGATCGCAGGTCAGGCCCAGGTGGTGCTCCATGCCGATCTCGGCTGCGTTTTCAACCTGGGCGGGCGTGCCGCCCATGACCGCACACAAGGCCCCGGCGGCCATGGAGCACGCCACCCCCACCTCACCCTGGCAGCCCACTTCGGCGCCGCTGATGCTGGCGTTTTCCTTGTAGAGGATGCCGATGGCGCCGGCCGTGAGCAGGAAATCGCACACAGCCTGCTCGTGCCGCTGGGGTTGATCGGCCAGGGTGTGCACGATGTGGTGGTGCAGCACGGCCGGCACGATGCCGGCAGCGCCATTGGTCGGGGCGGTGACCACCCGCCCGCCCGCCGCGTTTTCTTCGTTCACGGCCAGGGCCCAGAGGTTGATCCAGTCGATGGCCTGCAGCGGGTCATGGGCCTGGGGCCCGATGGCCAGCAGGCGCTCGTGCCAGGCCTTGGCGCGGCGGCGCACCTGGAAGCCGCCTGGCAAGGTGCCATCGGTGTGCAGGCCCCGTTGCACACAGGCCTGCATGGTGCGCCAGATGCGCAACAGCCCGGCATCGACCTCAGGCGCGGTGCGCCAGTGGGCCTCGTTGCGGCGCATGATGTCGGCGATCGAGCAGCCCTCCTGCGCCGTGAGCTGCAACAGCGCCTGCCCGCTGGGAAAGGGGTGCGGCAGCACCGTGGTGTCCGGGGCAATGACCTTGTGGCGCTGCCCGTCAGCAGCCACCTGCTCGCTGACCACAAAGCCGCCGCCCACTGAGTAATAGGCCTGGGCATCGAGCACGCTGCCCTGCGCATCGAAGGCTTCAAAGCGCAGGCCATTGGGGTGAAAGGGCAGGCTTTCCCGGCGGTGAAAGACCAGGTCGTGCGCTTCGTCGAAGGCCACCGGGTGCTGCCCCAGCAGCGGCACGGTGCCGCTGTGCCGCATGTGCGCCAGCAGGGCCGGGATCTGGTCGACATCGACCGTGTCGGGCTCGTGTCCGGCCAGCCCCAGCCACACGGCCTTGTCGCTGCCATGGCCCTTGCCCGTGGCGCCCAGTGAACCGTACAGGCCCACAGCCAGACGCGAGCACCGCGTCAGCAGGCCTTGCGTGGCCAGACGCTCGGTGAACAGGCGGGCCGCCCGCATGGGCCCCACCGTGTGGGAGCTCGACGGCCCGATGCCGATCTTGAACAGGTCGAAGACGCTGACAGCCATGGCGACATGCACGAAGCCCGTGGTGAACCAGCTTACGCCGGCCCGGTGCGCCTGGCATGCGGGTTTGTGCGTGTGCATTGACGTTCAGCCAGACACCGTGGCAAGGTGCCGCCATGAGCACCCCTGCCCTGCCACGCGAGTCCGAATCAGAGCCCGCTGTGGTCGGCCTGTTGCTGGCCGCCGGGCGCAGCCGCCGCTTTGGGGGCGACAAACAACTGCAACCCCTGCCCTCGGGAGAGCCCATGGCCGTGCACTGCGCCCGCACGCTGGCCGCGGGCGCGGGTCAAGCCTGGGTGCTGCTGCGGCCTGAGCACGCGGCGCTTGAACAGCACTTGCACCGCCTGGCCACCACCATCGATCCAGGCACCCTGACGGTGCTGCCTGTGGCCGAGGCCGATGCCGGCATGGGCCACACCCTGGCCGCCGGCGTGCGAGCCACCCCCGAGGCCTTGGGCTGGGTGGTGGCCCTGGCCGACATGCCCCGGCTGCAGGCCTGCACCGTGGCCGCGGTGGCCCAGGCCCTGCGCGATGGCGCCTCGCTGGCCGCCCCGTTTCACCAGGGGCAACGCGGGCACCCGGTGGGTTTCGGGCGCGAATGGCGCGATGCCCTGATGGCCTTGCAGGGCGATGCCGGTGCGCGCGACCTGCTGCGCCAGCACGCCGGCCGCATCACCCGGGTGGCGGTGGACGACCCCGGCTGCCTGCAGGACATCGACACCCCTGACGACTGGCAACGCATCGTTCTGCCCTGAACCGCGCGCCCATGAAAAAAGGGCCCGAAGGCCCTTTCTTGTGTGGCAGATGCCAGCGCGATCAGTAGCTGCCGCGGCCACCGCCGTAGCCGCCACGGTCGCCACCACGGCCACCGCCGAAGCCGCCACGGTCACCACCGTAGCCGCCACCGCCGCCGCCACCGAAGCCACCACGGCCGCCGCCGCCGAAGCCGCCCGGACGCTCTTCACGAGGACGGGCTTCATTGACCACCAGATTGCGGCCGTCGATCGATTGACCGTTCATGCCACGGATGGCGGCCTGGGCTTCGTCGCGCGAACCCATTTCCACGAAGGCAAAGCCCTTCGAGCGGCCGGTGTCACGGTCCATCATGACCTTGGCGGAGTTCACTTGGCCGAACTGCGCAAAGTGCTGTTGGAGATCGTCGTCGCGCATCGAATAAGGCAGATTGCCGACGTAGAGTTTGCTGTCCATGGTGGACCCTTTCATTGCATGCCGCGGTTCAAGAAATGACCTGCCGCGGCGTCAGGTCGAATGCATGCAGTCGGCCGGGATGGCCCGGCCGGATCTGGCGCCCGATCAGGGG
>JBEGRT010000438.1:0-4679 GCA_041180305.1 Pseudomonadota bacterium | reverse complement strand
ACTCGGCCATGCGCAGCGCCGGCTGGTCATGAAAATTGGTCTGCCGCACCTGCCCCTTGTCTATGGTGACGCCGCCCCACAGCGCGGCTGACAAGCCCATCACCACAGCGCTCTCAATCTGCTGGGCCACCAGCTGGGGGTTGACCACCAAGCCACAATCCACCGCGCTGACCACCCGGTGCACCCGTATGTTCTTGGTGCGATCGACCGACACCTCCACCACCTGCGCCACGATGCTGCCAAACGACTGATGCAGGGCCACACCCCGGGCCCGAGGTGCTCCGTCAGGCGCAGCGGGGAGCGGCTGCCCCCAGCCCGCCGCCTGGGCAGCGGCCTTGAGCACTGCGGCATGCCGGGGGTGGCGGGCGAGCAAAGCCAGGCGGTAGGCCACTGCATCCTGCCCCACGGCCACGGCCAGCTCGTCCACAAACGATTCCTTGAAAAACGCCTGATGCGAATGCCCCACCGAGCGCCAAAACCCCACAGGCACCGGTAGCGCCACCGCCTGATGGGCAATGCGGGCGGCGGGCCACTCATAGGGCTGATCAAACGCCCCTTCGGCCGAGGTTTTGTCGGGCCCGGCGGCAGGCAGGCCAAACACCCGGCCCAGCACCTGGGGCACGATCATCTGCCCTGCCGACAGCACCCGCACACCCAGCAACTGGCCCTTCGCACCCAGTCCGGCCTCCCAGCGCGCCACGCAGGCGGGGCGGTAGAAGTCGTGGGTGGTGTCTTCTTCACGGCTCCACAGGGTTTGCACCGGTGCGCCGTTGGCGTGCCGGGCAATGAAGGCGGCCTGGGCCATCACATCGATCTCCAGGCGCCGGCCAAATCCGCCCCCCAGAAACGGCACATGCACCGTCACCTGCGTCTGCTCAATGCCCAGCACCTGGGCCACGGCCATGCGGGTCAGGCCAGGCACCTGGGTGGCGGCCCACACGGTAGCCTGGCCGTCTTTGAACTGCACCGTGCAATTCATGGGCTCCATGGGCATGTGGGCCAGCCAGGGTGCGCGGTACTCGGCCTTGAGTGTGCTGGCCGCCCCGGTCAGGGCCTGGTCCACATCGCCGGTGCTGTAGTACGACCAGCCCGATTCGGTATCCAGCACCCGGGCCAGGGCATCCATTTGCTCGGCACTGCTGATCAGGCCTGCCGGACCCGCCTCCCACTGCACCCCCAGGGCTTGCACAGCGGTGTGCGCCTGCCACCAGCTGTCGGCGATCACGGCCACACCCGCCGTACTGCCATGCAGCGCAGGCAAGGTCACCACCTGGCGCACACCGGGCAGGGCACGGGCAGCGGCATCGTCCAGCTGCGCCACCTGCCCACCCAGGGTGGGGCACATGCGCACGCTGGCATACAACAGGCCCAAGGGCCGGGCATCGATGCCAAAGCGGGCGCTGCCGTCGGTTTTGGCTGCGCTGTCGGTGCGGGGCAAGGGTGTCCCGATCAGCCGAAACTCACCCACTTGCTTGAGCACCGCTTGCGCCGGCATGGGCCGGGCGGCCGCAGCGCTGGCCAGTTCGCCATAGTGCAGGACACGGCCACTGGCCGGGTGCAGCACCCGGCCGCTGTCGGCCTTGCAGTCGCTGGCGGGCACCGCCCACTGGGTGGCCGCTGCATCCACCAGCAGCTGGCGAGCCAGTGCACCGGCTTCGCGCATGGGCAGCCACAGGTCTTTGATGCTGGAGGAGCCCCCGGTCATCATGACCCCGATTTCCCGCAAGGTCTTGGCAGTCATCCAGCTGGCCACCTGGCGCAGGGCACCCCGGTCATCGGGGTGAAAGGGCAGGCTGTCCACCACGGTGGCAATGTTGTTGTAGATCGGGTCTATGGGTGCGGTTTCGGTGCGCACACGGCTCCAGTCGGCCTCCATTTCATCGGCCAGCACCATGGCCAGCGCGGTGCTTACCCCTTGCCCCATCTCGCTTTTGGCCAGCATGATGGTGACCACGCCCTGGCTATCGAGCTTGACCCATCCGTTCAGCGGATGCTGGGTGCCCTCGGTGGGCAAGGGCTGTGCTGTGTGCAGGCGCTGGCGCGGCGGCAATACCGACCAGCCCACCACCAAGGCCCCCACTGCGGTGGCCGAACCCAGAAAAACGCGCCGCGTCAAAGAGGATGTTGACAACGGTGATGACGACGATGATGAAGGCATGGCGTACCCGTTTCCCAAACCACAAAAGAGGCTGAGCTTAGGGCCCGGGGTGTACTCCCTGCCGTCGCGCGGGTGATAGGCCCGCCTGACCTGCTCACTGGCTGAAGGCCGCAATACCGGTCTGCGCCCGGCCCAGAATCAGGGCATGGATATCGTGCGTGCCCTCGTAGGTGTTGACCACCTCCAGGTTCACGAGGTGGCGGGCCACGCCGAATTCGTCGCTGATGCCATTGCCGCCCATCATGTCACGCGCCATGCGGGCAATGTCCAGTGCTTTGCCGCAGCTGTTGCGTTTGAGCAGGCTGGTGATTTCCACCGAGGCGGTGCCCTCGTCTTTCATGCGGCCCAGGCGCAGGCAGCCTTGCAAGCCCAGGGCAATCTCGGTTTGCATGTCGGCCAGCTTTTTCTGTATGAGCTGGTTGGCCGCCAACGGGCGGCCAAACTGGATGCGGTCCAGCGTGTACTGGCGGCTGCGGTGCCAGCAGTCTTCGGCGGCACCCAGGGCACCCCAGGCAATGCCGTAGCGCGCGCTGTTGAGGCAGGTGAAGGGGCCCTTGAGGCCGCGCACCTCGGGGAAGGCATTTTCTTCGGGGCAGAAGACCTCGTCCATGACGATCTCGCCGGTGATCGAGGCGCGCAGGCCGACCTTGCCGTGGATGGCCGGCGCGCTCAGGCCCTTCCAGCCCTTCTCCAGCACGAAGCCGCGGATCTGGCCCTCGTCGTCCTTGGCCCAGACCACGAAGACATCGGCGATCGGCGAGTTGGTGATCCACATCTTCGAGCCGGAGAGCGAGTAGCCGCCGTCGACCTTGCGGGCGCGCGTGACCATGCTGCCGGGGTCGGAGCCATGGTTGGGCTCGGTCAGGCCGAAGCAGCCGATCCACTCGCCGGTGGCGAGCTTCGGAAGGTACTTCTGCTTCGTGGCCTCGTTGCCGAACTCGTTGATCGGCACCATCACCAGCGAGGACTGCACGCTCATCATCGAGCGGTAGCCCGAGTCGACGCGCTCGACCTCGCGAGCGATCAGGCCGTAGCTGACGTAGTTCAGGCCGGCGCCGCCGTAGGCCTCGGGGATCGTGGGCCCAAGCAGGCCGAGCTCGCCCATCTCGCGGAAGATGGCCGCGTCGGTGCGCTCGTGGCGGAAGGCCTCGGTGACGCGCGGCATCAGCCGGTCCTGGCAGTAGGCGCGCGCGGCGTCGCGCACCGCGCGCTCCTCGTCGAGGAGCTGGCTGTCGAGCAGCAGCGGGTCGTTCCACTGGAATGAAGCGCGGGACGTGCGGGGGGTGCTGGCCATGACGGGGGCTCCTCGAAGGTTCTGAAGTTCGATGGATGCAATCCTATGGAGCCTGTTGCGCAGAGACAACCGAATAATATGCATCGACCTGTTCCTTGAACGCACTCCGAGGTCTTCTTCGATGAGCGACATCTCCCGCCGCCGCCTGCCCGGCACGATCGCGCTGGCCGTCTTCGAGGCCGCCGCGCGCCACGAGAGCTTCACCCGGGCCGCCGAGGAGCTGGCGATGACGCAGAGCGCGGTCTGCCGCCAGGTCGCGGGGCTGGAAACGCTGCTGGGCGTCAAGCTCTTTCGCCGCACCCGCCGCGGCGTGCGCCTGACCGAGGCCGGCGGCGGCTACGCGCTGCGGGTCGCCGACTGGCTCGACACGCTGGAGCGCGACACCCGCGAGCTGATGGCCGGCGCAGGGCGCGTGCCGGTGATCGAGCTGGCGGTGGTGCCCACCTTCGCCACCTGCTGGCTGCTGCCGCGGCTGCCGGGCTTTCGGCCCGGGCGGGTGCAGGTCAATCTGCACAGCCGCACCCGCCCCTTCCTGTTCGACGAGACCCGGCTGGACGCGGCCATCCACGCCGGTGACGGCCACTGGCCGGGCTGCGTCAGCCGGCCGATCCTGGCCGAGCGGCTCATCCCGGTGGCCAGCCCGGGCCTGCTGGCCGCACACGGCCTGGCCGCGGACGGCCCACCGCTGCCGGCCGAGGCGCTGGCGCGGCTGCCGCGCCTGCAGCAGACCACCCGGCCGCTGGCCTGGCGGCGCTGGTTCGCCGCTGCCGGGCTGCGGGTGGCCGATGACCAGACCGGCCCCGCCTACGAGCAGTTCTCGATGAGCGTGCAGGCCGCTGCGCTCGGCCTGGGCGTGGCGCTGGTGCCGGACTTCGCTGCGGCGGCGGCGCTGGCGCAGGGCCGGCTGCGCGTCGTCTCGCAGGCGATGGACAGCGCGCTGGCCTATCACTATGTCGTGCCGGAGGCGCATGCCGACGACACGCTGCTGCGCGAGTTCGGCGACTGGCTGGCGACGCAGGCGGAGACACATCGTGAAACTTTTCATGCCGCCCGCCCGGCGGATCTGAAAGAATGACATGACCCCTCCCGCCGCTCCCCAGACCGATGCCCACCGAAGATGCTGCACCCCATGCGACTGATCCTCTGGCTGGGCCTGGTCATGATGGTCACGGTCGCGGTGATCGTGTCGATCGGCCGCAGCCCGGCGCTTGACGGCCCACGCAGCCT
>JBEGRT010000437.1:0-12169 GCA_041180305.1 Pseudomonadota bacterium | reverse complement strand
ACCCAAAGCCCGCGATAGACGATTTCGGCAGGGTGAGGAAGACCGGCTTCGGCTGGCGATGCAGGATGCCCGCAATCCCTTCCTGGTGCCCGTGGTGGACCTCGCCATCGAGACCGGCATGCGACAGGGCGAGGTGGTGGGGCTGCTGTGGCAGCACATCGACCTGAAACACCGCGTGGCACACCTGCCGTTGACGAAGAACGGCGAAGCACGGTCGGTGCCGCTGTCGTCAAAGGCGAGGGAGGTACTGGCGGCATTGAAGCCGGCCGATGTGGACGCGCCGACCGGCCCTGTTTTCGCGGGCCTGACCGGCGAGGCCGTCAAGCGGGCGTTCATGCGCACTTGTGATCGGGCCGGGTTGGACGACTTCCATTTCCACGACCTGCGCCACGAAGCCACCAGCCGGCTGTTCGAGAAGGGCTTGAACCCGATGGAGGTGGCCAGCATCACGGGCCACAAGACATTGCAGATGCTGAAGCGGTACACCCATTTGAATGCGCGCGATCTGGCTGCCAAGCTTGGCTAGTGCGTTGCTCCCACGCCATCGCGTACCTTCCCAGCCGCTGCAATGGCCTTCGCAGTTAGCGGCATGATTTCGCTGAAAGAGAAAAAAGTTTGATTTCTGGCGAGCGTTCGTCGTACAATGACCCTGCGGTGACGGAGATGTTAGTTGATCTCGTAGTCGTGGGGGCTTCGGCCCCGAGGGGGTGTAAAAGCCTCTACCACTTCCCAGTCCCAAGCGGTGGGCCGTGTTCTCTCGGACGTGGCTCTCTGGTAGGAGGGGGATAACCGAGTCCGGCGAGAACCGGACCCGGGTAACTAGCGCAGGGGGGAAAAGCGCGGTTTTCTCCGAAGGTGTCATTTTTCAGATGTATGCGAGAGGCGTCAGCCTGGTCGAGGTTGTCTCGGCTGGGGGACTGGTGTCACGTCTGAAAAAGGAAATTTATGACCCCTGTTAGAACCGCAAATCCGTGCCCGTCGAAGGAAAAGAAGAAGCCGAAAGCTCAGTTCATCGTCACGATCTTGGTCGCTCTGGGTCGCATTTACCGTGCGTTGAAGCTGGTGGATGCGATCTGGGAATGGCTGAAAGGCCATTTGGGCCCTGTCGTGGAATGGATCAAGAGCCTGGGTGACTTCCTGTGATCTTGACTACCCCCGCACTTTTTACTTTTTGAGGTTGTTCATGTTGAACGAGGCGTTACGCCTAGTCAGGGCATATCACGATCTTTCCCAGACAGCGCTTTGCGCAGAATTGGGGATATCGAACTCTTACTTGTCTGAGATCGAATCAGGTAAGAAGCAACCTACGCTCGACTTGTTGAACCGATACAGCGAGCGGTTCGGCATCCCGGTTTCGTCGCTCATGTTCTTCTCCGAAAATCTGACCGGGGGAGTAACTAATGGTGTTCGACTGGGGGCGGCAAAGAAGGTGATTTCGCTGCTTCAGTGGGTCGAAGCCAAGAGTGCCAAAAAAGTCACTACCACCTAAAAGCGTTGTAACACCGTACCCGCTGCATCAGTGCGCGTTGTACAAGGTTGGTTCAAAAAACCGCCTTGCCAAAATTTTGTGCGTCGATGTTGCGGATATCCTGAGGTTGGCCCAAGATGTGGGCAACTTCAAGGTGTTTGAGCTGCCGGCAGAAACCTGCGAGTTCACCGGTAAGGTCAAAAAGGCGCGATGGGTGCAAGACCCTGTGCCAGAACTGAAGGCAGTCCACCGCCGAATCCAAATTCTGTTGTCGCGCGTTGTTGTTCCGTCCTATTGCCACGGGGGAACCAAGGGCAAGTCGTATCGTTCCAACGCGGCTGCACACGTCGGCGCAACAGCGGTTGCCACTTTTGATCTGAAATCCTTCTTCCCATCGACTACGGCGAAGCAAGTTTTCGGGTTTTTCCAGAACGATCTGCTTTGCGCACCAGATGTTGCGGGCTTGTTGACTGACCTCTGCACTTATCAGCGTGTTTTGCCGACCGGTTCTCCTGTAAGTCCAATATTGGCCTTTTGGGCAAACCAAAAATTGTTTTCTACACTCGACAAACGTTCGGCGGAACAGGATCTTCAAGTCTCGGTTTACGTCGACGATGTAACCATTTCCGGCAATACACTGCCTCGAAGTCTCATCGAGCAAGTTGACGGTATCGTACGGAAACACGGCCACAAACTGTCTCAGGGCAAGACCAAATGTTTTGGGTCAGGCGCTGCGAAGCATGTGACGGGGGTTGTGATCCACCGTGGCGCGCTCAAGGTTCCGTACTCGCGCTTCAAGAAGGCTCGGGCTATCAGTCAAGCCATCAAGAACGCGTCGGATGACGGCGAAAAAGAAAAGCTGACCGCCCAACTCAGCGGGCTGCTTGGCGAGGCTGCCTACATCGACAAGAGCTACCGGCGTTGGGCAACCAACAGCTACGTCTCGCTGGCAAAAATTCGTGCGCGGCGCGCTGCCGCCGCACTCTGAGCCAGCCGGATTTGCATGGTTGACCGCTTATTCTCAAGGGCTAACCTTCAGCCGAGCCTCCTCGATGCTGTATGTGAAGCCGGAGATCGAGCCGTCAAGAATTCGTTGCATGGCCTCGTCAACCGCGTGTAGGGGAACCAGAAACCACTCCCGAGGTTTCACGGGGTGGCCGAATCGATCCTCAATGGTCAAGTCAATCTGCGCCGCGCCAAACAGCCGGTGAAAGATGGCCTCCAGCTTCACACGGTTCAGGTTGTGCAGCTTGTAGGTGGCGACCACCTCAACGTCCGCCAGCAGGTAGGTGGCGTCCTTGTCAGCGCCGGCGATGCGCGTCTCCACCTTGCCGCCCGTCACCCCGATCTTGTGGATCAGCTCGCGGTGCGCGGCTACGAACGGGTGATTAGACTTGCTGCGCAGCACGTAAATAGTGCCGGACTCGATGTCGTCCGGCTCGGCCTCGCCGCCGAACAGCGGCCCCATGTCGGGCTCGGACAGGCGCCGGCCGGTGTCGTCCTTGTACAGGGCGCGCTGCAGGGATCGACGAAGCAAGTTGCTCTCCGTGCCGTTGGCGAAGATGACGCGCAAGCGTGCATCGCTTTCTCCATTCGGGGCCTTGATGGAGTCGCCCACCTCGGCCACGTAGGCGAGTTGGCCTCCGAGGATGAAGAAATTGCCATCGGCCACGCTGGCATCGCGGCCAAAGCGCAGTGCCTTCCGCGCGCCGGCTTTCAACTCCTGTTCCACCTGCTCAAACAGGGGTTGGAAGGTCTCGAAATCTTTGCAGGGCGCGCGGTCTGCCACCTCTTCGGCAGCACGCTTTTCCACGCTGGATCGCACGTGGCGAAGCACCGTGATGTCGTCATGGGCCGGTGCAACATCGCCGACTCCCAACTCGGCCAGCAAGGCGTCTTCGTCGAGGTCATCTACATCGGCTGCGGCGCTGGATGCGCCTGCCAGCAGGCCCGGCGCGTCCAGCGCGGCCAGCAGGGCATGCGCCTCCGGCAGCTTGCGCAGCTGGTCCAAGCGCACGGCGTACAGGCGCTCGAAGATGTCCCCACCTTCACCATGCTGCGGTGCACGCCCGTGGGCCTGGTGAAAGCGCAGGATGTCTTCAAAGCCCGCGATGATGCGTTCCTCTCGCGGGGTGCGGCTTGAGGCCTTGAGCGGGGCGACTTCAACACCCAACGCATCCAGCAGTTCGTCGTCGTCCATGTCAGCCATTGGCGGCGCCTCCCTGTGCTTGGGCTGCCTTGGCCTGTGCCCGGTAGCGCGCGAAGGCGGCCACGCCCTCGGCCATGCGTTTCTCCCAAGCGTCGGCCGAGTTGATGTCCGGCACGCGGCCCCGTTCGTTCTTGAACTGCAGGGCCCGCTTGGCCAGGTCGCGCGCTTCTTCCTCGGGGATGCTCACCTTCTTGGCCGCAATGGCGGCCTGCACCTGGCGCAATGACTTCTCGTCCATCGCCTTGGCCAGCACCGAGTACGCGGCGTCAAACGGGTTGATGCTGTCGATCAGGTCGATGTCCAGGTCGCGCACGTTGACGAACTTGCGCACGCCGTCCAGCAGCGCCGTGCTGCCTTGCACCGCGCCACCGCCTGAACTGCTGCCTTGTGCATCGGCCTGCGCCAGGGCCAGCTTGGCCTGCTGGGTGATGTTCATGGCGGCGATGGCGTGTTGACGAATGGCCTCTTGGTCGCCCTCGCTCAGCTCCGGGTAACGCTCGCGCACGATCTTGCCCATCCGCAACTGCGTCAGCTCTTCGGGCACCGTGTTTTCCTTGTCGAACAGGCCGCGCTCTAACGCGGTCTTGTCCTGCAAGAAGCTGGTCACCACCTCGTTCAAGTCTTCCTTGCAGATGCGCGTGGCCTCCGGCGTTTCAGGCTTGGCCAGGCCGTTGATCTCGACGTGGTACTGGCCCGTCGCCTCGTTCACGCCGACGTTGGTGCGGCCTTCTTGATAGCCCTCAGGCCCGTAGTTGAAGCCGTCCTGCGCGCCCGCATTCTTGGGCGTGAACTCATAGCGCGGCGCCAGCACCTGTTCCATCAACAGGCTGGCCGAGATGGCCTTGAGCATGTCGTTCACGGCCTCGGTCACGGCAGATTGCTCGGCCGTGGGCTCGGCGATCAGGTTGGTGAAGCGCGAGCGCTCCTTGCCTTTGGCGTCACGCGTGGCGCGGCCGATGATCTGCACGATCTCGGTCAAGCTGCTGCGGTAGCCGATGGTCAGCGCGTGTTCGCACCAGATCCAGTCGAAGCCCTCCTTGGCCATGCCCAGCGCAATGATCACGTCCACGTGGTCGCGGTCGTCCTTGTGCGCCGGGTCTTTCAGCGCTCCCAGCACGCGGGTGCGCTTGGCTGCGTCGCTGTCGTCCACCAGATCGGCCACCTTCAGGACGCGGCCCTCTTTGGCCTGCACCAGGTGGAAGCCGGTGACGGCATCAACGCCGGTCCAGGTGCCCAGGCCGTGCATGATCTCGTCCACCTCGCGCTGCTTGTCCTTCAGGCTTTCGCGCGCGTTGACGTTCGGGATGTGGACGATGGTCTTCAGCGCTGGGTCCAGCACCTTGGTCACCGCATCCACATACGGCCCGGTGTAGAAAAAGTAGCCGATGTCCAGCGACTTGAGCCACTGGTAGCCGTTGAGCTGTTCGTAGTAGGTGTAGGTGATGGTCTCGAAGCGGGATTCGTCCGCCGGGCCCAACACCGCCTCGCTGTCGCCACGGAAGTAGGAGCCCGTCATGGCAACCAGGTGAACCTTGTCGCGGGCGATGAATGCGCCCAACTGGCTGCCCAGCACGTTGTCCGGGTTGCTGGAGACGTGGTGGAACTCGTCGATGGCAATCAGGCGGTTGTCGAAGGCCGCAATGCCCATCTCTTCCACCGCAAAGCGGAAGGTCGCATGCGTGCAGACCAGCACCTTGTCGCTGCTGGCCAAGAACTGGCGCACTGCGGCTACCTTGGACTTGGCCGCGCGGGGCTCGTCACCACCGGGCGCGTTGCACAGGTTCCACTGCGGGGCGACCTGCCAGTCCCAGTAGAAGCCGAACCGGGTCAAGGCTTCATCGGCAAAGCTGCCGCCGATGGACCGCTCAGGCACCACCACGATGGCCTGCTGCAGGCCCTGGTTGTGCAGCTTGTCGAGCGCAATGAACATCAGCGCACGTGACTTGCCCGAAGCCGGGGGCGACTTGATCAGCAGGTACTGCTCACCGCGCTTGGCGTAGGCGCGCTCTTGCATGGCACGCATGCCCAGCTCGTTTGCCTTGCTGGATGTGCCGGTGCGTGCGGTGGCGATGGACACCGAGGGCACGGTGTAGGCGTTGGTCGGGTTGTTGTTGTGGTCGCTCATGATGATTTCTTTCTCCCCTTGGCGGCCTTCGCGGCGGGCTTGGCCTTCTCCGCCGCCGTCATCTTGGTGTACAGCTCAAACAGCTTTTCGAGACGCTCCGTGTCGTTCTTGAAGCGGCGGCCGATGTAGATGCGCTCCAGCACTTCGTCGTTGCGCTCGTGGGCGCGACGCAGGTTTTCCGGCATAGCTTCCGGGTCATAGAGATCAGCGATGGAGGCGGGAAAGTGCGCCTCTCTAGCCAGCAAAATATCCTCGGCGCAACTATTCAAGTCAGCCCTGTTTTGCTCTGTGAGCAACGGGACTGGAAAGGTGTTCCAACCTAGTTTGTTCCCGTACGAGAAATCAGTGCGCAATCGAGAGCACACCGTGCCGATCCATATTATGTGCATACGTGATGCAATAAGCGCGAGATTTAGCAGCGGTTCATCGTACAGCGCATAACACTTGTCGCCAATGACTGGGCCGGATTGAAGCCAGTCAACGGGCAAATATGGCCTATTCTCAGACGAAACACGTGGAACGATAATGGCTGAATTTCCGCTCTTTCCGGATAATTGCACAAAACGATGCGGAGTCTTTGCATGGGCTTGAGTTGATGGTGCATCCGATGAGGACCTGAAATCCTTGACTCGCTCAAGGATTGCGGAAATGGCAGAATTTCTTCTCGCATTCGGGAGACTATCTTCATCAATCCACAAGCAAGCCCTGGGTTTAGCATGGATCAACTCTTCAGAACCATAAAAATCACGTATGAGACCAGAGGCAACACCCTCGGAATTAATCAATCGGCGCCCCTCATCTTTTGAAAAGATTAAATTCCCACCATCCTTGGCCATATTTCCGAGGAACATTTCCCCAACGCCTGATATCGGTTGCGTTCTAGCGGAAACAAATACATCGCAATTTGGAACGAGATACGGGCCAATTGAATTTACCTTTCTAACCTCATCGTTTGTATAAAGGCGACAATCGCCTGATTTTCCTGGCGCAATACCGACAATAACAACCGTAACGCCTGCTTTATTGGATGCAAGGTTTGACCATTTAAATGACGTGTGTGCGAAATCAATTCGAGCGCCGCATTCAAAAATCAATGGCCAGAGCAGTGCTACTTGCTCGCCCTGGCATATCGAATTAGTTGATACTAGTGCAGCTGCCCCTCCGGTTTCTGATAGGTATTGCGCCGCCTTTATAAACCAGTTCGCCACGTAATCTAAAGATGCGAAGGAACCCTTGTAGCGAGAGAAAACAAAATTTGTGTCTGACTTCTCCGCCTCACTCTGTTTGTTTCGTCCCTTATAAGGCGGATTTCCACAGATATAAGTTTCCCCGCCATCATTTTCAAAATTTATCTCGACTTGATCAAGGGGGGTCTCAAATAAATCATCAGCTAGCAACCTCACGCCCGTGCCGGTTGGCGGGAAAATACTCAACCAATCCAGCCGCAGTGCATTTCCACAAACGATCCAATTCTGGGCATCCAGCGGCAGGAACTCTGCCAGTGCATCCTTTTGACCGCGATACAGCACGTCGCACTGAAACTCGGCAATGATCAGCGCCAAGCGGGCGATCTCTGCCGGAAAGTTGCGAAGCTCAATGCCCCGGAAATTGGTCAGCGGAATCTCGCTGCCCAAATGCACCTCACCCCTGCGGCGGTTGATCTCCGCCTCGATCTCGCGCATCTGCTTGTAGGCGATGACCAGGAAGTTGCCCGAGCCGCAGGCTGGGTCGAACACCCGGATGCGGGCCATGCGCTTGCGCAGGTTCAACAGCTTGCGCTCGTTGTCACCGGCATCGGCCAGCGCGGCGCGCAGGTCGTCCAAAAACAGCGGGTTCAACACCTTCAAGATGTTGGGCACGCTGGTGTAGTGCATGCCCAGGGCGCCGCGCTCTTCGTCGTCGGCCACCGCCTGGATCATGCTGCCGAAAATGTCGGGGTTGATCTCACGCCAGGTCAAGGCACCGGCGTGCAGCAGGTAGGTTCGCGCCATGCGCGTGAAGCGCGGCACCTCGGTGCTGCCGGAGAACAAGCCACCGTTCACGTAGGGGAAGCCGTTGGCCCAGTTGGGCAAGCGCGGCAAGGCAGTGGCGCGGTCGGCCACCTTGATGTTCATGGCGCGGAAGATTTCGGACAGCACCTCGTGGGTGTTGCTGCCGTCGCTGGCGCTCATCTGGTCCACGGTCTGGGTGAACAGGCCGTTGCCGTTGAAGATGTCGGTGTCTTCGGCAAAGAAGCAGAACACCAGGCGCGCCATGAAGTGGTTCATGTCGCTGCGGCGCTCGTCGGTGGCCCAGGCTGGGTTCTCGCGCAGCAGTTCGACATACAGCTTGTTCAGCCGCCCCGTGGCGCGCACGTCGATGGGGTTGTCCTTGATCTCCTTGATGGTGGAGATGCCGGCCAGCGGCAGCAGGAAGCCGAAGTGGTTCGGAAAATCGGGGAAGGCGCTGGTGATGGTCTCGCCACTGACCAGCTCTTCAGCCTCCAGCGTCTGGCCATCGGTGGCGAGGATGAACTTGGCCTTCGCCTTCGTCGTGGCCTGGCTGGCACGAAGGGCCTTGAGCGTGTCGCTTACGGCCCCGGAAGCGCAGACCGCGAGGTGGATGTTGTTGCGCAACAGTACGCCGCCCGCAACGTCAGAGGCGTTGTTGTTGCCCGTGCGCAGACGCTTGAGCGTGGTGTCCTTGTTGCCGAAGGCGGCCAGGAAGGCATAGGGAAATTCCGCCGCGTTGAAGGGCTTGAAGGCCAGCTCTGACAGGGCCTGTTCGATTTCTACTGCGTTCATGCTGAAGGGGGCATTCCGGCGCCGGGCCACAGGCGCGCAAAGTCGAAAGAGAGTTGTCGGTGGTGGCAGATGGACAGAAGGTACACCGTCGCCTCGGCATCCATGGCCGCGTACATCAGAAGGTAATCGCCGTGCAGGTACTCACGCAGCGCGCCGGCAGCGCCGCGCGGCAGCGTGGCAAGCTGGGCCAGCGCCTCCGCCGACTGCGGCGGGTTGTCCAGGTAGCGCCGGCCGATGCGAGGGAATCGAGCCAAGTTGGGGATGACCGTGGCGCGCAGCTCGGCCAGCAGGTCGTCAAACGCAAAGGCCGCGTCGGCTTCGGTCAGGAACGCGTCGATGGCGTCCAGCCGCTCCAGGAAGCTCGCGGTCAGCTCGACCCGGTACAGATCCTCAGCCACGCTTCTTGGCTGTCTTGCTGGTGGTCGCTGGCGTCGAAACACCGGCGCGGCGCTGCTGAAGCTGGGCGATGGTGGCATCCGCCCCGTAGGTCCGGCCGGCCTCGATGTCGGCCAGGCCGCGCTTGGCGTCGTCGATTAGCAGCAGGTGGATGCGCTCGCGCTCCAGCCGGTGGTAGTAGTCCAGCCGGTCGGCGTCGATCAGCGCGACGTAGCTCTCACCGTTCTTGGTGATGATCTTCTCGGCGCCGGCCTTGGCCTGGTCGGCCAGTTCGGACAGGTTGGCGCGTGCCTGGGTGAAGGGCACCACGTCGCTGGCTGAAAAGCCCATGGCCGGCTCCTTTGCGGGGTAGATGACAGGATTCTGTGCAGTCTACTTCACCCGTGGAGCCGTGGTGACCGGTTCCGATCGGGAATGACCTCAGCGTTGATCGAAGGGCCGCTGGTCGCCGCCGATCCAGGCCACGGGTGCACCCGTGTCGCCGTTGGTAAGCACCACGCAGGCATGACCGGTGGCGGGGTTCACGCCGGGCCTGTGTTGCAGGTTGCCACTGCCCAAAGTGACGGTCTCGAATCCGTCGCTCAGCCACCAGGCCAGCCAGAACGGAATCCACAGCGGAAGCCCGCCCACCAACATCTTGCCGAAGTCTGTGACCGATCCGCCACACAAGATCAGCGCGACGGGGACGGGCGCCCACAGCATCCAGCGGCGGGCAGTGAAGAGTTTTCGGGCAGAGATCATGGTCGCTTGCCTATGGCGGGTGGGGTGTCGGGTTCGTACAGCGTTTCCAGGTCGTCGGTCATCATGTTTTCGACCGCATTGCGGGCGCAGTCGATGGCCCATGCGCGCTTCTTGGCGGCCGTCAGCACTTCATGGTCCTGGCTCTGGATGAAATGCGTGTAGCGGTTGATCGGGAACTTGTCCGATCCCTTGGGGGAGACGCCTGCGATGGCGAAGCAGTAGGGCGTGCCGCCGCTGGTCATTCCAGCTTCAGTGAACAGGAAGACTGACCACTTGTCGGACGGATACCGCTTGGTGAAGGCGTCGGGCACCTGGTCGCGGATGTCGCTGCCCTTGGCAAGTCCAAACGCCACCGTGTTGAACGTGCCTGCACCGGCCGACAGGCTGCAAGCGGCGATGGCGGCCGCGCATGTGGTCCGTAGTGCTCTGGCTCCGCGCATCGTCTTTTGCTTCCCTGCTGGTTTGTCGTCGGAAAGATTGTGACTTAAACGCGGCTGACGTAAAAGCAGCAAACCGGAAGACTGGTGGGCATGCCACATGCCGCCACCCTTGCACCGCCCGACGCGCCCTCCGCGCGGGGTGTGCTGGCGGCCAACTTGATCCGCCTGCGCGCTGAACGGGGTTGGTCGCAAGAGGCGCTGGCCTTTGAATGTGGCCTGCACCGCACCTTTGTCGCCCATGTTGAGCGGCAGGCGCGCAACATCTCGTTGGACAACCTGGAGCGCCTGGCCAAGGCGCTGGGCGTGCCGACTTATCGCTTGATCAAGCCCTGAGCCTGCGCCCCTGCGGTCTATCATTTCTGCCGTAAGGGAGGCCCTGCAGCGTGGCAAGAAAATCAAACAAGAAGGCGCGCGAGGCGCGCAAGCTGGCGGACGCCGGCATCAAGCTGTTGGCACTGGGCGGCGTATTTGCCGTGGTGCAGTTCTTTCTGGGCAAATCGCCGGTCAGCCAGGCGTTGGCCTCGCTCCGGCCCATCGGGCTTTTGATGGTGGTGGCTGGCGTTGCCCTGCTGCTGTTGGGCAAGAAGTTCGGCCAACCGGCTGCGCCTGCTGAATTGGCGCCCAACAAGAAACCAGCAACGCCGACAGCGCGAAGTGTGGCGGCGTCCGCCGCACAGGTGCCGCAGCCAGTCGCCCCCGCCGATGCGCCGACCGCTGCGCAATTGACGAACCCGGGCACAGCCCCAGAGCGCCCGCTTCAGTGGGGAAAGGGCGTGTTCGACGTGATCGAGTGGCGCAGGTTCGAGGCCGTGGTCGAGCGGCTGTTTCAGCAGGCCGGCTTCGAGAGCAAATCGCAATCGCACGGTGCCGACGAGGGGGTGGACGTGTGGCTGTATTCGCGCAACCAGCCAGGCGAGCCGGTCAGCCTGGTGCAGTGCAAACACTGGCAGGGCAAGCGCGTGGGCGTGGACAAGATTCGCGAGCTGCGCGGGGTCATGGCCGCCCGCAACGTCAAGCGCGGCCAGTTCGCCACGACATCCACCTTCACGCCGGACGCAATCACTTTCGCCCGCGAAAACGGGGTCAACCTGTTGGACGTGGATGGGCTGCTGGGCCTCATTGGCAAGCGCACACCGGACGAACAATCAGAACTGTTGGCCGTGGCCCTGGATGGCGATTACTGGCGCCCGACGTGCGTCAACTGTGGCGTCAAGATGCTGGACCGGACACCGCGTAAGGGTGGCAGCGCGTTCTGGGGTTGTACGAATTACCCCAAGTGCAAGACGACGATGCCGATGCGCTCGGCTACGGCCTGATTGCAATTCGCTGTGGAGCGCTCAGGCCGGCGTTTGACGGCTTGCGGCATGTAGCTTCGCCAGCCTGGCCTCAGCAATTTTCTGTGCGTCGTACAGCGCTTGGATGTCCTGAGCCTCGACCACTTTCGACAGCATGGCGTGCGTCTCCAGCAGCGCACGCTGGAGCAATATCGGCATGCTGCGGACGCCCTGGGCTTGCCCCAACTTGTCCAGCATTTCCTCACCGACGGCGCGCATGCGCGCCTCGATGGCCGTCACGTTTTCGGTGATCACGCCCTGCGTCAATGTCTGGCGCAAATACTCGGAAAGGCTCACGCCGTGCTCGTTCGCCCTGGCCTTGTAGAAGGCCAATGTGTCGGGATCGAGCCTGACATTGGCGCGGGCGGTCTCACCCTTTCCAAATCCACGTGGACGCGGCATTTTTCTATCTCCGTCAATGACTTACGTCGATTGAGGCGGTTCAGTGTATTCGCCTCAATGGGTTCGGTGTCGCCACGCCATAAGCCGCGCCACAGCGCGGGTTTTGGCGCAGCAACCCCAGTTGCGTGGTGTGTGACATCTTCCGAGGGGTTCGGGGATGCCCCGTGAGGGCTCTGTTGCGCAAACCCGTGAGCAGACGGCATGACCCCAGCCCCGGACGGACTCATGCCACGGCGACCACAGGCACAGTCTGCGGTCGGCCGATCTGACT
>JBEGRT010000436.1:0-7161 GCA_041180305.1 Pseudomonadota bacterium | reverse complement strand
CTCGTCGCGCTTGAAGTTGATCGATGCGGCGTAAGCCTTCATCTGCTCGGCAGTGGCCTGGTAGCCAAAGCGCAGGTAGCGGTCCTGCTCATCGAGCTGGAGCAGGTGGTCGACGATCTTGGCGCGGTGACGTGCCCTCAGCTGCCGGATCGGAATCCAGGCATGGGCGAGGCGTTGGCGTCGGGCCAGGCGACGGGCTTCCTGGTGTGCCGCCTGAGCGGAACCGGGAGCCCCCGGGTGGCCGAACTGATCGAGTTCGTGCACAGGTTTGACGGTGACCATCATGTGGAAGCCGTGTATCAGGGTTTTCACTAGTTTGAGGTTTTATCGGCGGTCGCGCAACCGCCTGAAGCCGGTGTCCTGATGGTGGGTAAGGCATTGCAGCGAACCCCAACCCGTGCTAGAGTGTCAAATTCCCCGTCATGGCTGCCGGGGATTTCCAGGCCGATGTGCAGGTTCACGCCACGCACGGTCGGCCTGAAGAGTCTGGCTGCAGACACACGCTGCCCACCGGCATTTGAGGTGGGTGGGCTCTGCAAGCCGACAGCGAACCGCGAGGTCACCATCACGGTGAGGGCAGTGGGCGCAGCACCTTCGGGTGTTGGGTTCATGGCGCCGATCCCGGAACAGAAGTGGCACCAAGGCAAGCGTCAGCCTGTTTTCATCTTTCAAGGAACTCTCATGAAGACTTTCAGCGCCAAGCCGGCCGAAGTTCAACACGAGTGGTTTGTGATTGACGCCACCGACAAGGTGCTCGGACGTGTCGCCAGCGAAGTGGCACTCCGTCTGCGCGGCAAGCACAAGGCCATTTACACCCCCCACGTCGACACCGGTGACTACATCGTCATCGTGAACGCCGACAAGATCCGCGTCACCGGCACCAAGGCCAACGACAAGATCTACTACCGTCACTCGGGCTTCCCTGGCGGCATCTACGCCACGCGCTTCAAGGACATGCAGGCCAAGCACCCCGGTCGCGCCCTGGAAAAGGCCGTGAAGGGCATGCTGCCGAAGGGCCCCCTGGGCTACGCCATGATCAAGAAGCTGAAGGTTTATGCCGGTGGTGAACACCCGCACACCGCTCAGCAACCCAAGACGCTGGACATCTAAGGAGCCACCATGCCCATCGGTAACTGGAACTATGGCACCGGCCGTCGCAAGTCGTCGGTTGCCCGCGTCTTCATCAAGAAGGGTACCGGCCAGATCACGATCAATGGTCGTCCTCTGGAACAGTACTTCGGCCGTCAGACCTCCATCATGGTGGTCAAGCAGCCCCTGGTGCTGACCAACAACGGTGAAACCTTCGACATCAAGGTCAACGTCCACGGTGGTGGCGAATCCGGTCAAGCCGGTGCCGTCCGTCACGGTGTGACCCGCGCCCTGATCGATTTCGACGCCACCCTGAAGCCCGAACTGAGCCGCGCTGGTTATGTGACCCGCGACGCCCGCGAAGTCGAGCGTAAGAAGGTCGGTCTGCACGGCGCTCGTCGCCGCAAGCAGTTCAGCAAGCGCTGATCCGACGGTTTGCACATCGGCACGCCTGGCGTGTCGGTGGCACCCTCCAAAAAACCCGCCTGGGCAACCCGGCGGGTTTTTTGTCGTTGGACGGGGGCCAACGCCTCAGAAGCGCACTCAGAAGCGCAGGCTGTACGACACCCCCAGGGCCAGTTCGGGCGCAGCGGTGGCGTCGTGGTCCGGGTGCACGCGCCAGGCCAGGGCCAGGCCCAGGCTGCCCGCCTGTCGGCCAGCGCCCACGGGGCGTGTGTAGCGCAGCTCGGTGATCCGCTCGCGGGCGTCGGGCTTGAGCTGCACGGTGTGCTCGGTGTAATGCGGCACGCCGGTGTCGGGGTCGACCTGGTCGATCAGCTGGTAGGTCAGGCTGCCCTGGCTGGCGCGCAGCGGGGCCTGGTGGGTCAGGCTGAGGCGGTCGCCTGGGGCCCAGGTGTCGCGCCGCACCAGCCCCACGGCATGGCCATCGGCCAGCAGCCGGGTGCTGCCCAGCAGCAGTCCTCGGGCTTCGGGGGCCGGGCTGTCGGCGCGTGTCCATTGCAGGCCCATGCTCCAGTGCGCGTCCAGTTGCCAGGCGCCGGCCAGGGTCACGCCCACGGTGCGGGTTTGCTGGTTCAGGCCCAGGGGCTCGCGCGAATAGCCGCCCAGAAAGCCGTGTTCGTCCAGCACGCTCACGTTCAGGTTCAGGCGGTGGTGGGGCCCCTGGTGGTGCAGTTCGGTGGCCTGCAGGCGTCCGCGTGCCTGGTGGTCATCGCCCTGCGGGCTCAGCCAGGCACTGCGCAGTTGCCAGCCAGGGCTCAGGGGCCAGGTCAGGGCGCTCAGGCGGTGCTGGGGCGACAGGCCGATCAGCGGGCTGGCCAGCCAGCTTTGCCATTCCGGTGGGGCGGGGTTGTCGGTGCCCAGGCTGCCGGCGCCCAGCGCCATGGCCGCGGTGCCGCCCTCGCCCCAGGCCATCTGCCAGCCGCTGGCCCATTGCCAGGCGTGCAGTTGGGCCACAGGTGCCTGCGCCTGGGGCGACCAGGCATCGGCCCGCCCCCACTGCGCCATGCTGGACAGCACAGGCCGTGCCTGGGCCTGGTAGCTCCAGGCTTGCAGCCCGGCCCCCAGCGGGCGCAGGCTGAACTCGCCCAGCAGGCCGTCGTGGCCCAGCAAGGTGTCGAGCCGCAGGCGAGTGCGCGCGGCCAGGGCCTGGCCTTCGTCGCGGGTGAAGTTGCGGCCCTGTTCATCGAACACCTGCGTGATCAGGCCCCGGAATGCCGTGGGGCTGCTCACGCGGGGCTGGCTGGACAACACGCGCCCGGCGCTCAGGGGCACGGTCACGTTCAGCCCTGATGCGGTGCGGTAGGTGAAGCTGCCCACGGGGCTCAAGGCCCGGTCGATGTTCAGCAGGCCGTGCCCGTACACGGCGTCCACCCCCGGGGTGCCCAGGTCGTCGGCCGTTTGCAGCAGGATGGCGCTCACCTGGCTGGCGCGCAGGTAGGGCCATTTCGACAGCAGCAGCGCCGCGGCGCCCGACACCGCGGGGGCAGCCTGCGAGGTGCCGCTCAGGGTGAGGGTGCCGTTGGTGCCGGCGCCCTGGATGTCCACGCCAGGGGCCACCAGGTAGTGCTCGGCCACCTCACCGGCCCGGTTGCTGAAGCTGGCCAGGCGCCGCTGGGCATCCACCGCGCCCACCACCAGCAAGGTGCCCTGTGCCCAGGTGCTGGCGGCATATCGTGCGGGCCATGCCACCTCGCCCTGGCCCTGATTGCCTGCCGACACCACCACCAGGGTGCGGTCGGTGGCGGCCATGTCTTTCAGGGCTTGTGTGGCGGTGGGGCCGGTGGCCGCCAGGCTCATGTTCACCACCCGGGCGCCAGCGGCCTGTGCGGCCCGCAGACCGGCCGTCACGGCCGCGCTGCTGGCCAGGTCACCCTGCACCACCTTGATGGGCAACAGCGTGGCCATGGGAGCCACACCCACCACACCGCTGCCGTTCAGGGGCGCGGCGATCAGGCTGGCCACCTGGGTGCCGTGCCCGGCCAGGTCTTGCACATTCGTGCTGCCATCGATGGCATTGAAGCCGGTCAGCACGCGCTGCCAGCCAGCGAAATCCGGCACCTGCGCAGTCAGGCCAGTGTCCAGCACGGCCACGATCACCCCGTGGCCGGTCACGCCCTGGCCGATCCAGCTGCCCCCGCCCAGTTGCTGCACCTGGTTCGAGCGCTGCCATTCCGTCAGAGATGGCGTGGGCCCGAACAGACCCCATTGGCTCAGCGCAGGCGAAGCCCACCCCAGCAAGGCCAGGGCCCAGCCCGCCAGGGGCAGCGTGCGCCAGTGCGGCCTGGCGGTGGTTGATGATGGGGCGACGGTCATGTGGGCTCACCTGGGAAACGTCCATGCGAGCCGACGGCAGTCCGGGACGGCGACTGCGCGCCGGCCGTCGAACCCTCCGAGTTCGACAGGCAATGCCTGGGTGTCGGCACATCGGGCATGCAGGTTGAGCCCGCCAGCAGGACTGGGGGCTGATTCGCCGGCAATTGCGGCGTTCGGTGAGCCATGGCCCGCGATATCTCTACAATCGCGGTTTTCCCGCAGGCACTCGCAAAGGATTGGTCATGGTCAAAGTTGGCATCGTCGGTGGCACCGGTTACACGGGCGTCGAGTTGTTGCGCCTGCTGGCGCAGCACCCTGAGGTGCAGATCAAGGCCATCACCTCGCGCAAGGAAGCCGGCATGCCGGTGGCCGACATGTACCCCAGCCTGCGTGGCCATGTGGACCTGGCCTTTGTCACCCCCGACGAAGCCGACCTGAAGGGCTGCGATGTGGTGTTTTTTGCCACCCCGCACGGTGTGGCCATGGCCCAGGCGCCGGAGCTGCTGGCCGCTGGTGTGAAGGTCATCGACCTGGCGGCCGATTTCCGCCTGAAGGACACCGCCGAGTTCGAGCAGTGGTACGGCATGGCCCACACCTGCCCTGAGGTGCTGGCCGAAGCCGTGTACGGCCTGCCCGAAATCAACCGCGAGGCCATTCAGAAGGCGCGGGTCATCGGCAACCCGGGTTGCTACCCCACCTCGGTGCAACTGGGCCTGGCCCCGCTGCTGCGTGCGGGCCTGATCGAGCCCACCGGCATCATCGCCAACTGCGCATCGGGCGTGTCGGGCGCCGGTCGCAAGGCCGAAGTGCACACCCTGATGGCCGAGGCCTCGGACAACTTCAAGGCCTACGGCGTCAAGGGCCACCGCCACGGCCCGGAAATCAACCAGCAGCTGCGCGCCATTGCGGGCCGCCAGGATGTCGATTGCCTGTTCGTGCCGCACCTGCTGCCGCTGATCCGCGGCATCCACTCCACGGTCTACGCCCGCCTGAACAGTGCCGGCCGGGCTGCCGACCTGCAGGCCACCTTCGAAGCGGCCTACCAGGGCGAGCGCTTTGTGGACGTGCTGCCCGCTGGCAGCGCCCCTGAAACCCGCAGCGTGCGTGCCAGCAACACGGTGCGCATTGCCGTGCACAAGCCCCGCCCCGACACCGTGATGGTGCTGGTCGTGGAAGACAACCTGTGCAAGGGCGCTTCGGGGCAGGCCGTGCAGTGCATGAACCTGATGTTCGGCCTGCCCGAGCACCTGGGCCTGAACCTGGTGCCGGTGCTGCCCTGATGCGTTGGCGCCTGCTGCGCCGGCGGCTGTCGATCAGCTCGCCGCGCATGACGGTTCGCAGCCACCTGCCCTGGCCATTGCGCTGGGCGGCGGTGGCGGTCATGCTCGGCTTTTCGGGGGCCCTGGCCCTGTGGGCCTTCGAGTTTGGCAAGAACATCGCGGGCCTGGGCCAGGATGCGGCCGAACTGAAGGTGGCCCTGCAGCAGGCCCGCGGCGACATCGACACCCTGCGCCGCGAGCGCGAAAGCGCCCAGGCCATCGCCAACACCGCCGACAGCCTGCTCAAGACCGAGAAGGCTGCCCAGGCCCGCCTGGCCGAGCAGGTCAAGGCGCTGGAGCTGGAAAACCAGGTCCTGAAAGACGACCTGGGCTTTTTCGAGCGGCTGATGCCCTCGGCGGGTGATGGCATGAACATCCGCGGGCTGCAGATCGACCTGCCGGCTCCTGGTCAGTTGCGTTATCAGTTGCTGGTGATGCAACAGGGCGGTCGCGCGCTGCCTGATTTCCGCGGACGCTATGAAGTCAGCCTCTCGGGCCTGGCGGAAGGCAAGCCCTGGAGCGTGGCTCTGCCGCAGGTGAGCAAACCCCTGCAATTGCGCCAGTACGCTCGCCTGGAAGGGGTGGCCGAATACCCCTCCACGGTTGTGGTCAAACAGGTGCAGGTGCGGGTGCTGGACGACCAGGGCCGTGTGCACGCCACGCAGAGCCAGAAGTTGTGATGCACCGCACAAGCAGGGCATTGACGCTGCCCGTGAATGATGTAAATCTTGCGCCCCTCTGATCGGCACTGACCTGGAGTTCGCATGTTTGGCTGGAAGAAGACCCCTCCGCTCCGCACCCTCATTGGTGAAGGCACCGTCATGCAAGGCGAGATTCGCTTCAGCGATGGCCTGCGCATCGACGGCGAAGTGGTGGGTGACATCATCGCCATTGGCGACAAGCGCACCCTGCTGGTCATCAGCGAAAAAGCCAAGGTCACGGGCAAGATCCGGGCAGGCCACGTCATCATCAATGGCCTTGTTCAGGGCCCGGTTGAATCGGAAGACCTGCTCGAACTGCAGCCCAAAGCGCGTATCGTGGGCGATGTGAAATACGAGGCGCTTGAAATGCACCAGGGGGCCACCATCAATGGTGAACTGCACCCCATGAAGACCGAAGACAAGCCTGCCTTGAAGCTGGCCGCCAACAACGGCTGAGCCGGCGCACTGAATTATCCGGAGAACTGTATGAGCACTGCCACCGCAGAACTGACCACCGCCGACGTGCCTGACGCGCCCCCGGCCCCCATCGTTTTCACCGACGCTGCTGCTTCCAAGGTGGCTGAGCTGGTGGCCGAAGAAGGCAACCCTGACCTGAAGCTGCGCGTGTTCGTGCAAGGTGGCGGCTGCTCGGGCTTCCAGTACGGTTTCACTTTCGACGAAATCCAGAACGAAGACGACACGCCCATGAGCAAGAACGGCGTGACCCTGCTGATCGACGCCATGAGCCTGCAGTACCTGATCGGTGCCGAGATCGACTACAAGGACGACCTCGAAGGCGCCCAGTTCGTGATCCGCAACCCGAACGCCACCACCACCTGCGGTTGCGGTTCGAGCTTCTCGGTCTGACCTGAGGCTTCAGGCGCTGCACCGCCTTGTCGGGCGGTGAACTCAGGCTGGGTACAGCGCGCCCAGCACCCGGGGCCCACGGGCCCCTGTGACGGCCGGCACATTGCCCGGCCGTTTTGCTTGGTGGGCCCAGGCCAGCCAGGCGAAGGCCGCGGCTTCCACTTCCATGGGTGGAAGCTGGCGTGCTGCGCTGGTGTGCACCACGGTGCCGGGCATCTGGGCCTGCACCTGGGCCGCCAGCCGGGCCATCAGGTGCCTGTTCAGCGCACCACCGCCACACACCAGCACCTCGCGGGCGCCTCCTTGAACCGCATCGGCCGCACAGCAGGCGGCGGTCAGCTCGCACAGCGTGGCCTGCACGTCGGCGGCACGCGCCGCTTGGGTGGCGGCATCGGGCAGGCCGCAGCGCA
>JBEGRT010000435.1:0-3187 GCA_041180305.1 Pseudomonadota bacterium | reverse complement strand
GGGCCCGACCGCCTGCCTTGGCGATCCGGGCTCGTCCTGATCATCGGACGAACTGCGTGCAAAGTCACACCGTGCGCCCCCCGCATTTCAGGGGCGGCGCCTGTGGCGGGCAAGGGTTTTGGCGAACCTGCTGCCGTGGGCTGGCGCTCAGCGGTGGAAGTGGCCGCCGTGGCGGGCGGCCGAAGCCGCCGGCGATCGGGCCAGGTAGGCCAGGGCCTGTTCGGTGTTGCCCTCGCCGCCCGGGTGGAACCAGGGCGAGAAATACCGGGCCGCGGCGCGCACCACGCTGAACAGGTTGGGCAGGCGACCCGCCCTGGCGCTGCGCCACCAGCCACGCACCAGGCCCGGGTCGGCCGGTTGGAGCGGGTCGGCCCTCATCAGGAATCGGTTGCCTTGCAGGATCAGGGTCAGCAAGATGGCCATCACCAGCAGCATGTGCACCACCCGCTCGAGGTAGGTACCGCCCATGTGGCGGAACAGCTCATGGGCCACCGTGCGGTGTTCGACCTCCTCGGCCCCATGCCATCGCAGCAGGTCGAGCATCATGGGGTCGGCCTGGGCCTCGTCCAGGCCCTTGGCATCGAGCACCCACTGGCCCAGATAGCCGAAGAAGTGCTCCAGCGCGGCGATGATGCCCAACTGCTGCCGCATCCAGAAGCGCGTGTGGCCGATCTTCAGGCCAAAGGGCGTCTCGCCCAGCCAGGTGCCAAACAGGCGCTCGATGCGGGCCGTGAAAGGCCGCGCGTCCATGCCGTGGGCCTGGTAGTAGTGGTTCAGCACGCCTTCGTGCGAACGCGCATGGATGGCCTCCTGGCGCATGAAGCCCTTGGCGTCGGCATGCACCTGGGGGTCGGTCACATGGGGCAGCACCTTGTTGTACACCCGGCAGAACCACAGCTCACCGGCCGGGAACAGCAGGTGCAGCACGTTGATGGTGTGGGTGGCAAAGGCATCGCCCGGCAACCAGTGCAGGGGCGTGTGCTGCCAGTCGAATTTCACGTGACGAGGGGCCAGCACATGGCGTGCGGCGTGAGGGCTGGACGTGGTCATGGCAGGGTGTGTTCAGGCGACGCGGGCTGCGCGCAGGGCGGCGGCTTCGGGCGCGCCATCGATGTGGTCGATGAACTCGGCCACCAGGGCGCTGAAGCGTTCGGGGTGCTGCAGGGTCAGCCAGTGCCCCCCAGCCAGCTCGCGGCGCCACAGGCGGGGCACCCAGCGGCGCAGGTCGGCGCTGAGCGCAGGGCTGACGTAGTGGTCGCCCGTGGGCACCAGCACCTGCACCGGCGCATGGGCCACGCGCTCGCGCGGCTTCCACAAGGCGGGGATGAAGTTGGCGCGGTACAGGCCCACGCCATTGGCCCCGTCGCGCACCTGGGTGGCGCGGGGCTCGGCCTTCACGCCTTCGAGCCAGCCCAGCACGCGGTGCCAGTGGCGACCCAGCCAGGTTTTCCAGGTCAGCTCGGGCAGCAGTGGCAGGTGGAAAAAGTAGATGTACCAGGACTTGAGCAGCTGGTGCAGGGCCTGCCCCAGGTGGGCCGGGGTGGGCTTGCGCAGGCGGTCGCGGAACCAGTGGCCCACGTGGTCCAGGCACGGGCCCGACATGGAGGTGTACGAGGCGATGCGGCCTTGCAGTGCCGGTTCGGTGGCGAACTCCCAGGCCTGGATCGAGCCCCAGTCGTGCGCCACCAGGTGCACGGGCCGGTGCGGGCTGACCGCATCGATCACGGCCTTGAAATCACTGCACAGACGGGCCAGGGCATAGGCCCGGATGCCGCCCTGCGGGGTGAACGAGGCCCCCGCGCCCCGCACGTCGTAGGCCACCACATGGAAGCGCTGCGACAGGCAGGCTGCCACGCCTTCCCACTTGCTGGCGTTGTCGGGGTAGCCGTGCACCAGCACCAGGGTGGGCAGCGACGGGTTGCCCCAGGCGCGAACGGCCAGCAGGCCTTCAGGCCCCTGCACCCGGAAATGGCGGCACTCGGCGGTGACGGAAGACAAAACGGCCATGGAGGCACCCTTCGAAACGAACAGCGTCGCGATGATGGGTGCGCCATGGCCGATGACCGGGCATCGTGCGCGACAGGCACGGCAGTGCCTGCGACTTTGTCAGAAATGCGACCGAATCAAACCGGCGTTTCAGCGCGCTTGCGTCAGTGCCGGGGCCACCGGGCCCGGGGTGCTGGGGAAGCTGTGGCGCAGGATGCGCCAGATCACCTGGCTGAACTGTTTGACCATCGAGCCGGTGTTGTAGTGGATGCCGTAGCGCTGGCACAGCTCGCGCACCACCGGGGCCATCTCGGCGTAGCGGTTGGCCGGCACATCGGGGAACAGGTGGTGCTCGATCTGGTGGCTGAGGTTGCCGGTCATGATGTGGAGCAGCTTGCCACCCGACAGGTTGGACGAGCCCTGAATCTGGCGCACGTACCACTGGGCGCGGGTTTCGGTCTTGACCACGCTCTTGGGGAAGGTCTGCACGTCGGTCGTGAAGTGACCACAGAAGATCACGGTGTAGGTCCAGACATTGCGGATGCCGTTGGCCACCAGGTTGCCCAGGAAGACCTGCAGGAAGGCCGGGCCCGCCAGCAGCGGGAAGACCAGGTAGTCGCGGATCAGCTGGCGGCGGGTCTTGCGCAGCACGGGCGCGGCTTCACGCGCCAGCTGGCGCCAGGTGATGCGGCCGATGAACACGCGGCCCAGGCGCAGGTCCTGCACGGCCACGCCCCACTGGAACAGCAGCGCGAAGATCACGGCATACAGCGGCTGCAGCAAGGCGGCCGGGTGCCACTTCTGTTCAGGGAACAGGCGCAGCACGTCGTAGCCGATGTCATCGTCCATGCCGTGCACATTGGTGTAGGTGTGGTGCTTGAAGTTGTGGGTCTTGCGCCAGTTGTCGCTGGTGCCCACGATGTCCCACTCGAACTTCTTGCCCTGGTAGTGCGGGTCACCCATCCAGTCGAACTGGCCGTGGATGACGTTGTGGCCCAGCTCCATGTTGTCCAGGATCTTGGAGATGCCCAGGATCACGGCACCCGCCAGCCAGGTGGCCCACAGCCAGCCTTCGGGCATCAGCAGGCCGGCCATCAGCAGGCCGCGGCCCAGCACCTCGGTCCAGCGCACGGCGGCAAAGATGCGGCGGATGTAGCGGGCGTCGCGCTCGCCCAGGGTGGCCACGGTGCGGGCGCGCAGG
>JBEGRT010000434.1:0-4997 GCA_041180305.1 Pseudomonadota bacterium | reverse complement strand
AATTCACTGCGCGTCCGGTCGGCGGTGGCAAATGCATCGGGTGTATCGGGGTCAATGACCACTTGCACCAGTCCCTCGCGGTCGCGCAGGTCGATGAAGATCACGCCGCCGTGGTCGCGGCGACGGTGGGCCCAGCCCATCAGCGTCACGGTCTGGCCCATCAGCGCTTCGCTGACCAGACCACAGTAAGTGGTGCGCATTGTTGTTCTCTCCGGGGGTGAAGGTCGGTGGCGCCGCTGCAAAAGCGCGGCGCTGCAAACCCTCGATTGTCGTTCAGGAATGGGTGCCTGGCGCAGCCGGCGTGGCGCCGGGGGGCACTTGAGTGTTCGCGGCGTGGGGCGGCGGGGCCACCACACCCATGGAAATCACGTACTTCAGGGCTTCGTCCACCGACATGTCGAGCTTGACCACATCGGCCGTGGGCACCATCAGCATGTAGCCCGAGGTCGGGTTCGGGGTGGTGGGCACGTACACCGTCACCATGTCGCAGGGCAGCTTGTCGGCCACCTCGCCGCTGGGCTTGCCCGTCACGAAAGCCACGGTGTAGCTTTCGGCATGCGGGTAGCGCACCAGCACGGCTTCACGGAAGGCCTGGCCGCTGCTGGAAAACAGCGTGTCCGACACCTGCTTGACCGAGGTGTAGATGCTCTTGACGATGGGGATGTTCGAAAACACCCGGTTCGACTGGTTCAGCAGCCACTGGCCCACCATGTTGCTGACGGCCGCGCCGGTCAGCAGCAGCGCGCTGATCATGACGACCACGCTCAGGCCCTTGGTGTCGCGCCAGGCATCGAGCGTGGCATGGGCCGACATGGGCAGCACGGTCTTGGCCGCGATGATCAGCGAGGCGAAGATGCCGTCGAGCATGCCCACCACACTGGACAGCACCCAGACGGTGACTGCCAGTGGCAGCCAGACCAGCAAGCCGGTCAGGAGGTATTTTTTCAAGATGTGAACCCTGGTCGGGAATCAGTGGCAGCCGCAGGACGTGCCGCAACCACCGGTGGCCGGGCCGCTGCTGTCCGACGAGGCACTGCTGGAGGCCGAGGCGCTGTCAGACGACGTCGCTGCGGCAGCGGTGGAGGCTGCAGCCGCACTGCCGCCCACGGCCGGGGCGCTGGTGCCGCCCGAGCCGCCGCGGAAATCGGTGACATACCAGCCCGAGCCCTTGAGCTGGAAGCCGGCGGCGGTGATCTGCTTCTGGAAGGCCTCGGCGCCACAGGCAGGGCAGGTGGTCAGCACGGGGTCGGAAATCTTCTGCAGCACGTCTTTGGCGTGACCACAGGCGTTGCAACGGTAGGCGTAGATGGGCATGTGAAACCCCCTGGGGGCATGCAGAAACAACACGGACGGCCCTCATTCTAGACGGCCGCCCGTTGAACTCAGGGCGAACCCTGAGAATTCAAGCCCCCCGCGCTCAGGCGATGTGGGTGGCTTTCAGGTGCTTGTTGGCGATCAGCTGAGGGCCCAGCGAGCCCAGCAGCATGCCGGCCAGGGCCATGATCAACCCGGCCAGCTGGCCCGGGAAGGCTTCGCCCAAGGCAGCGTTGAAGGTGAACAAGGCCAGGGTGCCGATGCCCAGCACGATCGACACGATGGCGCCCTGCGTGGTGGCACGCTTCCAGTACAGCCCGAACACCAGCGGCACGAAGGCGCCCACCAGCGGGATCTGGTAAGCCGCCGACACCAGGTCATAGATCGAGGTGCCCTGCATCACGATGGCGTAGGTCAGCACCAGGCCGGTGAACACGAAGATGGTGATGCGCATCAGGCGCAGTTCCATCTTGTCGGTCATGTTCGGCATCAGGTTCTTCAGGATGTTTTCCACGAAGCTGGTCGACGGGGCCAGCAAGGTGGCCGACGAGGTCGACTTGATGGCCGACACCAGGGCGCCGAAGAACAGGATCTGGGCCACCAGGGGCATGTGCGTCAGGATCAGGGTGGGCAGCACCTTTTGCGGGTCATTGGCCAGCAGATCGCGGGTCTGGTCCGGCATGATGATCAGGGCCGAGGCCACGATGAACATGGGCACGAAAGCGAAGGCCAGGTAGCTGAAGCCCCCGATGATGGCGCCCTTGCGCGCGGTGTTGGCATCCTTGGCCGACATCACGCGCTGGAACACGTCCTGCTGCGGGATCGAGCCCAGCATCATGGTGATGGCCGCCGCCACGAAGCCGATCCAGCCCTCGGTGGTCGGTTCGGGCAGGAACTTGAACCATTGCTTTTCATGGGCCATCGACAGCACCTTGTCGGCGCCACCGGCTTGCCCTGCGGCTGTGTAGGCGATGAAGGACAGGCCGATCACCAGCACCACCATCTGGATGAAGTCGGTCCAGGCCACGGCCAGCATGCCGCCCACCAGCACATAGACCAGCACCAGTGTGGTGCCGATGACCATGCCGGTTTCGGCCGAAATTTCGCCGCCCGACAGCACCGAAAACACCAGACCCAGCGCCGTGATCTGGGCGGCCACCCAGCCCAGGTAACTCAGGATGATGGCGATCGAGCAGAAGATTTCCACCCCGCGGCCGTAGCGCTCGCGGTAGTAGTCGCCGATCGTCAGCAGGTTCATCTTGTACAGGCGGCTGGCGAAGAACGCCCCCACCAGCACCAGACACATCGAGGCGCCGAACGGGTCTTCGACCACGGCGTTGAGGCCCCCTTCCACGAATTTGGCCGGGATGCCCATCACGGTTTCCGCGCCGAACCAGGTGGCGAAGGTGGTGGTGATGACCATGGCCAGTGGCAGGCTGCGGCCCGCCACGGCGAAATCGGCCGTGCTTTTGACGCGGGTGCCGGCGTACATGCCGATCAGCATGGTGGCCACGAGGTAGGCCACGACAAAGGCGAGTAAGGTGGTGTTCATGTCGGCAAATGCATCCGGATGAAGCGGGTGGACAAAGCGGGCGAGCACACAGAGCAATCCCCGGGCCGGGTGGCCGCTGGGTGAATGGCGCGCGCAGTGTAAGACCAGTTGCCCCCGGTGGGGCAGCCTTCACCATGCCCCGAACACGGGGGCAGGGTGTCCAGGTGTTGTCAGAACGCCCCGTACAGCCAGGCGCGCATCAGCAGCGGCACCGCCACCGCACCCAGGATGAAGCCCAGCAGGGTGAACACCAGGGCCCCCAGGTAGCGGTTGGTGCGCCGCTGTTCGGCCAGCATGCGGTGCAGGTCGTGGCGCACGTCCCGGGCGCCGTGCTGCAGGTTTTCGTGCAGCAGGCGGGGCAGCTCGGGCAGCAGCTTGGCATAGCGCGGCGCTTCGCGGATCAGGCGCTGGCGCAGGCCGCGCCAGCCGATCTGCTCGTGCATCCAGCGCTCCAGGAAGGGCTTGGCCGACGTCCAGAGGTCGAGGTCGGGGTCGAGCTGGCGGCCCAGACCTTCCACGTTCAGCAGGGTTTTCTGCAGCAGCACCAGCTGGGGCTGGATTTCGACGTTGAAGCGCCGCGAAATCTGGAACAGGCGCAACAGCACCTGGCCCAGGGAGATTTCTCGCAGCGGGCGATCGAAATAGGGCTCGCACACGGTGCGCACCGCGCCTTCGAGTTCGTCGACCCGGGTGGTGGCGGGCACCCAGCCGCTTTCGATGTGCAGTTCGGCCACGCGCTTGTAGTCGCGGCGGAAGAACGCCATGAAGTTCTGGGCCAGGTAATCCTTGTCGTACTCGGTGAGCGTGCCGATGATGCCGAAGTCCAGTGCGATGTAGCGGCCGAAGCTGTGGGGCGACAGGCTCACCTGGATGTTGCCGGGGTGCATGTCGGCGTGGAAGAAGCCGTCGCGGAACACCTGGGTGAAGAAGATGGTCACGCCGTCGCGGGCCAGCTTCTTGATGTCCACGCCGGCTTCGCGCAGCCGGTCCATGTGGCTGACAGGCACACCCTTCATGCGCTCCATCACCATCACATTGGTGGTGCACATGTCCCAGACCATCTCGGGCACCAGCACCAGGTCCAGGTCCTTCATGTTGCGGCGCAGCTGGGCCGCGTTGGCCGCTTCGCGCACCAGGTCGAGTTCGTCGTGCAGGTACTTGTCGAACTCGGCCACCACCTCGCGGGGCTTCAGGCGCCGGCCATCGGCCGACAGGCGCTCTACCCACCCAGCCAGCGTGCGCAAGATGGCCAGGTCGTCGTCGATCACATCGAGCATGCCAGGCCGCAGCACCTTCACGGCCACCTCGCGGCCGTCGTGCAGCACTGCAAAGTGCACCTGCGCGATCGAGGCACTGGCCACCGGCTGGGTCTCGAAACTCTTGAACAGTTGGCTGACCGGCTGCCCCAGGGCTTTTTCGATCAGGGCGATCGAATGGTCGGCGGGGAAGGGGGGCACCCGGTCCTGCAGTCGGGCCAGTTCGTCTGCCACATCTGGCGGCAGCAGGTCGCGCCGGGTGGACAGCATCTGGCCGAACTTCACGAAGATCGGGCCAAGTTGCTCGAAGGCTTCTCGCAAGCGCGCACCGCGCGGTGCATCGTGGCGGCGCCCGAACGACAGCACCCGTGAGGCCATGCGCAGGCTTGGGTGCCGGAAGCTGTCGAGCAGGATGGTGTCCAGACCGTAACGCAGGACGATCAGCCCGATGTAGAACGGGCGGACAAAGGTCTTGAAGGCTCGGCGCATCCGGGCGCTCAGCGCTGGGTGGCGCCCGGGCGCAGGCGGCCGAAGGCAGCCTTCACCTGTTCACCGACCGATTTGAGCACCTGCGACGGGGTGGTGCCCAGCCAGCGGGCCAGGTCATCTTCCAGGTCCCAGCGCAGGTTCTTCATCAGCCAGGAAGCGGCTTCGGCCAGCGCGGCATCGCCGCCAATGTTGACGGGCGGGCGTTCACGGCGGATCAGCAATTGCAGCGCCGACCAGGGCGGCGGCACGTCGATGTCGATGGTCAGGCCGGCGCCCGTGGGCTCCTGGCCGGCTTCGCTCAGCTCGAACAGGCCCGCGCGGGTGATGGTCAGACGGGTCTGCGGCGGCAGCAGGGCAGCCAGCGGTTTCAGCCAGGGGGTGTTCGA
>JBEGRT010000433.1:0-7076 GCA_041180305.1 Pseudomonadota bacterium | reverse complement strand
CGGCAGCGCGGGCGCCGGCTTTCAGTCCTTGGACGTCTGCGGCGTTCGCGATCTGGTCGTTCGGCACACCGATGCCTGCGGTAGCTTTGAACACATCGCTCGCCATCTCTTGACCGACAATCTGCGAGAACCGCGCAGGCCACTCACCGCCGTTCGCTTTCAGCTGCGCCCAGTAGTTGACCTGCTTCGTGTACTCGGGATCCTTGCCGTAGCGGGAACTCATGGTTTCGCTGCCCGCCGCCCCGGCCTTGCCCGGCTTCTGCGGGATCAGGCCCGTGGTCTTGCCACCCCCGCCGAGCAGCACATCGCGCTTCAAGACGTAATCGGGATCGTCCGGGTCGAGTGCGTCGATCGCCGCGAGTTTTTGGCCCAGCACACCTACGTTTGCCAGCACACCCATGCCCTGCAAACGTTTCGCTGCTTCACCAAGATCCGCGATGCCGTTTTTGCGAGCGAACGCTTCGATGACATCCAACCTCTCGGCCGCAGCCCCCTTAGCCTTCGGGCGGCTCACAGCAGTGAGCTCGGCAAGGGCGGCTTTCATGCGAGCCCCGGCGAGCTTCTCACCTTCTTCGAGCTTGGCGAGTACGTCCGGCCGGCTGATGGCCGTGGCCAGCGTGCCCAAGTTCCCCATGAAGTTCATCCCGTTCTTCACGTCGATGACCGCTACTTGGGCGCCGCCTTCACTGGACCCGTCCACCGTCATCGGCGCGTCGTAGTACAACGGCTTGTCGGTCATCATCCCCGGCATCTGGACGTACACCCGCAAGCGAGGCATGAACTTGCCCGGGATCGGCTGCATGTTCGCATCGACCGCGGGGTCCAGGCCGATGACCTCCTTGCGCAGGATCTTGCCGCCATGCGGGCTGGCCTCACCGACGCCGCGGTTCAACTGTGGCTGCATCAGACCGTTGACGCCTTGGATGACCAAACCCTCGTTGCTGGTCTGAAGTCCCGCCGTCACGTCGGCAATGTGCTTCGTAGACTGGCGGATCTGGGCGGGCGTCATGCCGGTGGCCGCCGTGAGGTGGGTGTAGAGGTCTTCTGGTGATGCTTTCAGGGGATCTACTTGCCCGGTGGCCGCGCGGGAAAAGAAGTTCTCTCCCTCTTGACGCAACTGAGCGAGGGTCTTGTTGACGCTTGCGAACTCGGCCGCTGCGCCGGGGTCCACGCTTCCGCCTGCGGCTTGCGCAGCTTGGCTGGCGGCGACCAACTCCCCGCGGCGAGCTTCGAGCCGCTTGGTCCGCTCGCCGAGATCGGAGATGCGCTCTTGACGGTCCAGACGACGCTCAGCGCGGTCTCCGCGTTCACGCTGCAGAAGCTGATCTTGTTCGGCGCGTGCGTCCGCCTTCTTGCGCCGCGCAGCCTCGTCGGCGCGCAAACCCAGGCCGAACCCGGATTCGATGCCCTCCGCGACGCTTGCGCCGATGCTACGTGTGGCCATTGTCAAGTCGCCTCAGTCAAACAGGCCGCCAGCAACGGCGCCCACTACGCCGCCAATGAGCGTGCCCCACGGGCCCGCGGCTGAGCCAAACTCAGAGCCTGCGATGGCACCCCCAGCCAAGCTGCCGACGGTGGCGCCAAGCTGTTTGTTGCCCGCCTTGCGCTCTTGGTCGAGTTGCTTGTTGATCTCGTTGCGCTTTTCTTCCTGCTGCGCGGCCTCGCCCAGCAACTGAAACGCCTCGTTCTTCTGAGACATCCCCAGCGACTGAAGGTTCGCGCCGACGCCCATGCTCCGTGCCATGTCAGCCTCCTACTCCGGCCAGCGTGCTTGCGCGGGCCACGTCGGGCGCCGGATTGCCCAAGATCTGCTGCTGGCGTTGCATCGTCACGTCACGCACGGTGTTCTGCGCACCCACGTCTGCCAGGCTACGGCCGAGCGATGACGCCCGGTCGCTGGCGGCCTGCTCATCCGCGTTCAGCTCCAGGCCAAGGCTTTTGAGCCGGCGGCCCAGGGAGCCTTGTTGCGCGTCGAAGGAAGAGTTCACGTTCTCGCTCGCGCCGGCCATGGCTTTGGTCACGGTTTCCGGGTTCGTTGCGTAGTCAATGAGTTGGTTCTCAATCGGCACAAACGTCTTCACGTAGTCGGCCCAGCGCTCGCGCGTCAGGCGCGCAAACGTGTCACTGGCGTAGGTGCTTGGGGCGCTGCCCCCGCCGAACGCCCGCTTCCAGTCGTTCTTCAGGTCTCCGAAGCCCGACCGTCCTCCCGTGAGAACCAGGTTGCCCGCACGGCTGCCCAAGTCATCCGAGAAGCTGTCGCGGTTGGTTGCGTTTTGAATTGGGCCCGTGGTCGCGGACCCCCAGGAATTCGGCATCGTCAGGGCCCTCCTACCCGCGGCATCGTGTAGCCGCCGGACATACCTGCCCCTGCGTACCCGCCTGGGTTGTCAGAGGTGAAATAGCCCCCCGCGGGAGCCCCACCAGAGCCCAGGCTACCCAAGCCCTGCTGCAGCCCAAGCCCGACGGCTTGCCCAGCGACGCGGGCGTTACCCGCGCGGGCCATCAGCGAGGCTTCCGCGTCGGCGGCGGCCTGCCGGCCGCTGCTCTCGGCTTGTCGCATGAGCGAGTTCCCCACGGCCTGCCGCTCCCCTCGGCCCGCTGCTGCGAGGGCGCTCAGGCCTTCGGTGTAGGCGTCGTCGATCTGCTGGTCGGCCATGGTGACACCCAGGCCCCGACTGGTGGCCTCGTCATCTGCCTGGCCCGTGATGGCCAGCTTGGCGCGCGAAGACCCGAGGTTCACGTTCTTGGCGAGGGCACGTTCCATCACCCCCTCGGCCTTGCCGAAGCTGGCCGCCGCGTCGTTGGAGGCACGGCCTTCGGCGCGTACTTCAGCGCGCGAGCCGTCCACCCCCATCTCCTTGATCTGGGCAGCCAGGTTCTGTTGCACGGGCAGCCAGCGCGCTTTGTAGTCGGCCATCTGCGCCGAGGCGTAGTCGGCCAGCGCCCGCTGCTGCGAGGTCTCCTGAACCTGGTTGCCTTTTTTACCCATGCCGCACTTGCCTCACGAACTCTTCGGTTCCTCGGCGGGTCCACTCAGGCCCCAGCCGTCTTGCCCATCCTCTGCGCCTTGTTACAAAGGCGAGAGTCTCGGCCCCAAGTTCGGTTGCTACTGTGAGCAGCGCGGCGACTTGTCGCTCGAATGCGCCGTGGCGAAACGCCACTGCGATCCACACAAAAAGCTCCAGGGCGTCGGGCAGCGCACGCAGTTGCACCACCACCATGCCGTCCTCGCAAGCGAGACACATGGCCCTTTCTGCTTCGCATTCTGCCCGAATCTCGGCGATCTCGGAAGCGGTCGCCACACCAGGGCGCAAGTTTGCGCAAGCGTGCGTCACAAACTCTGGGTCTTCAAAGGTGAAGTCGGTACCGGAGATCATGAGATCGAGGGGTTCCCAAACACGCCGTCGCCGTCTTGGACATCAAGACCGCTGCCACTGGGGGTCACGATTTCCCGAGTGACGAACTGGTGCCCGATCTTCACGACGATGCCGTCCGGCTCGTTGTAGATCGACTCGACCATCTCCAAGACGCTGCGCACGAGCCCGTAGGTCACAGGCAAGAAGTCCTCGTAGCCTCCGGCGTAGATCGGTGCCGTTTGCTGCGCCGGCCAGGCTGTACGCACCTCGAAGGCGGCCTCACTGACAGCTACCCCGACGGGGATCGCCACATCGGCGTAGTTCGGCCACTGCGTAAGCCCGCTACCGACCTGGGCGTACACCGCACGGCCAGTCTCGAAGCTCGCGCCCCCAACGGTCTGCACCCCGGAACGGCGCACAACGACCTGGCCGCCAGCCGACGCATCCGCAGTGGCAACACCGATGGCCGCAAAAATCGCTGCCGGATCTTGCGTGTCAACGGGCGACACTCCACCATCGCTGGTGACAAAAACAGGGTCGTTGGTGGAGACCGCGGCATCTGCGCGGTAGGTGCCTGTTGGGCCGCTGCCCCCGGCTACGAGGGTGCTCACCGTTTGCTGCAAAACCGCAACTTGCTGTTGAAGCTGCAGTAGCGTGCTGCTCGATCCCCCTGAGTTCAACGCATTCTGGCCCGCCTTCAGGTTCACCTGATCGATGTAGTTGCCGAGCGTGAACAGCTGCTGGCGAATGCCGTTGAGCGCGTTGTTTATTTCGCGCAAGTCCAACGACCGAATCGCCGCGGCGGATGGCTTGTTCGTAGCCATCAGCCGTCCTCTTCGAGTTCGTCTTCGCTCTCCGCGACGCGCACCGAGTAGACACGCGAGGTGCCCATCATCTCGACCTCGAACATTGTGTAGCTGTCGTCGAGTGGCAGCGTGAAAGGCTCCTCGTCCGTGACCTGGATCTCAAGCAACATCTCGCCGTCGGCATACAGGCGCAGCAGCAGGTTGTCGAACTCTTCCGCCTTCACCTGACAGTAGATGAACGCGGTCTCGCGGCGCAGCAAGTTGAGCTTGCCCTTCCACTGGTAGACCACGTGCCCATCTCCGTCTTCCGCGTTGAACTCGTAGATGTCAAGGCCGCTGACGATGGGCGCGGTGCTGGGCAGCGGCAAGTAGGCAGTCGCTGGCTCGTCATCTTCGTCGAGCACCAGGTGCAGTTTGTCGGTGAGGGGGTCCGCGAACACCGCCGTGGCGTGATACGCCACCCGCACGACGCCGAAGCCGTCTGCCTTCATGTCGAGCATGTACCCTGCCTTGGCCATGTCGCTCCTTTAGATGCCCACCAGGCCCAGTCGGGCCGACCGGTTTGCGCTCAGGGCTGTCGGGTTGCTGCCATCGGCCGACGTTGAGAACTGGAATTGCAGCACGTAATCGCCGCCCGCCCCAGTTGGGGTAGTGAGCGTCCAGGAGCGAGAAGTCGTGAGGGCCAACCAAGACCCTGTAGCCCCTGTGAGCGTGAACGAGCCGCTCCCAGGTTGCTCCGTGATCGTGGCCTTGACGTACACCGAGACTGTGGGCGTGGTCGCCGTCCAGTTCGCTGCGTCCGGTTGAGGTCCATCGTTGCTGTCCAGATCGACAGACCCGCCCGTGAAGTTCAGCGTCACTTCAGCATATCCCGTGTTCGGGAATGCGGGCCCGTAGACCTCAACAACAAAATCCGTGACCTCAAGCGCAGGCGGGACGGGCGGAACGGGCGCCGGGTCCGTGTCGTAGAAAAAGTGGTACACGTCGTCGTGAGCCACACCCACAATGCTCTCGGGCACCAACGCCTGCCACTGCTCTCGTGTGAACACGCTGCTGGTGAGGTTTCGCACGTTGCCGTTGCCGGCGACGGCGATGAGCCCGTCCGGTGACGCGAACACCACACCGGTGCCGATCAGGTACGCCAGCGACCGCTTGGCGACGCAGGCCTGCGGCACCTCCAGCTTCGTCATGCTGTAGGCATCTGGCGAAGTGCCGATCGCAAGGTACGGGAATGCTTCAGTGCCAAGAACCACCGTAGTGTCGATGTTGCCGATGGCCACGATGTCGGTGTCCACCGTGAGCCGATACGCCGTCGGCCAGGCGTGCGGGTGATTCTGCGCGGAGAAGCAAAGCTGGTTACCCACGAACCCCGCCATTACCCCGTTGGGCAGCGCAAGCAACCCCTTCAAGCCTGTGGGCGGCAGATCCCAGCCTTCCGAGTCAAGTGCTTCGCCGAGCTCGGTGTCGGGCAGCGAGTCGACGTAATCCGCAGTGGTCAGGGCGATCTCGGCCACGAAGCGGAAGTAGGTGCCAGTCGCACCGGTCACGGCGCGGTAGATCCGCTTCGTCTCGATGTCGTAGTCGGGGTCCGTGCCACTCGGCGTCGTAGTCGGCGTGGTCACCGTGATTGACACACCATCAGGGCGCAGCACAGTCGTGCTCGCGAAGCTGGGCGCAGACTCTTCGCCGATGTCGTTGACGTAGGTGTAGACGTAGCTGGTGGCTGTGCTGATCGGCGTGTAGCCTGTTGCGCCACTGCCTTGCACCACGATGTTGTCGTAAAAAGTGACTGCGGACGCCCCAGTGTTGACGCAACCCGCAAAGCCAGAATACCCACCGATGTTGAATGTCCCTGTGGTGCTCACCGACCCGATTTCGGCTGAGCCCAACGAAACGCTGGCGGTGACCGTCTGCGTACCGTCGCTGTTAGCCAAGACCGTAATCTCGCACGTGTACCAGGTACCGGCCGCGAGCCCGACGGCGGCGTTCACCGCGAGCGCGCCGCCGCCTGGGTAGAGCCACGAATCCGCGATCTGGATTGCCAACCCGGCGTCGGATAGCCATAGCACCTGGATGCCATCGCCGACTGAGGTGTTCTGGACGTTGACGCCCACCATCCCATACCCGGTCCCGCTCAGCATGTTGAAGTCGAACGCCATGCGGAAGACGTTGCAGTTCTCAGACCCGAAGTTCCGGTACATGTACGCGGAAGCCGTTGGGTTGTCGGCAGCGTCGATGCGGTACGAACCATCGGGGTGGCCGAAACTCGCCGACTGCGACACCAAGCGGGTGTACCCGACGGCGGCTGGCGTATCGCCGACTGTCCACTGGTCGAGGGTGTCCCCCTCATCGAGCACGTCGATGTTGAAGCTCGTCGGATTCGGGTCGAGCCCCGCTGCGACCGAGGGCGCGCCTTCCGGCGCAGGAACGCCCAAAGGACGTGTCAGCACCGGCAGCACCGAGCTGCCACTCGACGTGGCCATCGAGTAGTTCGTCCACCGCGGGCCGGTGTACTCATCAGGGCCGGTCAGGAACACGCGGTAGCTGGTATCGCCCGCCACGGCGCCGCGTGCCACGTCCACGTCCGAGTCCCACGACAGCCACACGTCGTCAAGCTTGTAGATCGTTTGAACGGGCCCGGCGTTCCCGAGCGCTTGCGTCAACGCGAATTGGCGCCAAGCCTCCAGGTCGCCTGTGAGCAGGCGCGCATTCGTCGCCTGCTGGGCGGCGTTGGGAGGCAGCGCACGCGGGGTTACGCGCGGGGCCTCGCCGCGAAAGGAGTTGACGGCGATGCGCATGTGGTCACACCACAGGGATCACAAGCGTCACCACACCCGCGGTCTCGCCCTCTCCCCGCGTGAACGAGAACGGTTGCCCTGAGCTGCCGGCGACCACGTTGAACGTGGTCACGTCG
>JBEGRT010000432.1:0-2626 GCA_041180305.1 Pseudomonadota bacterium | reverse complement strand
CAGGCCCCGCCGGGCGTGCGTCGCCACACAGCCACCACCAGCAGGGTCAGCAGGAACAGGATGTGGTCCAGGCCACCGGCGATGTGGTGCACGCCTTCGACCACCATGCGGCTGACCTGTTGCCAGGGGGTGTCCTGGGTTGCGGTGGGCACCGCTTCCGGCGTGTGGGGGGTGGCGGACTTCAAGGCCTGATTGGCATGATTGGCCTGGTTGGTTGGATCGGGTGATTCGGGCTGGGCGGCCGCCTGCTGCAGGTGCGCAGGCGGCATGGCCTGCAGCCCTTCGAAGCGGTGCTGCGGGCGGTTTGGGCCCATGGCCACGAACTGTTGACGGCCGCTGTCTTGCAGCCGAACCAGGCCGCGGTGCGAGGCGTCGGAGCGGGCCATGAAGCGGTAGTCGACCGTGAGGGACCCGAGGGGCTGGCCTGCGCGTGCCGGGCAAGCCAGGGTCCAGCTCAGCGACGCGTAGCGGCCGTCGCTGCGTTCATTGAGCGTGGGTGCAGTTGGGCTGGCGGTGTTGGCCGGTGTGTGCTGGCAGGCGCCCAGGGCGCTGCGGGCTTGCAGCTGGGTCGGGGCCCAGGCCACCAGTTCAGGCCAGCGGCGGCGCAATTCGCCCCAGGTCAGCTGCCCATCCCCATCGGCGTCGAGGCCGAGTTCGTCGTCCAGATCGCGCAGGGCCAGGTCCCACTGAACCCTGACCTGCACCTGGGCTTCGCCAGTTTCTTGGGGCTGTTCGGGGGCGGTCTGCAGCAGCAGGTGGCTGTCGCTGGGCTTGTGGGCCCAGGCTGGCGCGGGCCACCCCAGTGCCATCACCAGGGCCATCGCCAGAACCATCGTCGCTGACAGGCCGCCCGACATCAGGGCAGGTGTGCGGGGCATCATGGTTGGCCTCCTGCGGTCAGGCCCAGGCGCACATCGGTCCAGCCCGCCTCGCGGCAGAAGGCGAGCATGGGCTCGGCGGCATCCAACTGCCCGGCGGCTCTGGCGGCTTCCAGCAGCAGCCGGGCATCAATGGGTTCCTTTTGCAGCGACCAGTTCTGGCGCGCCAGCTGCAAGGCCTGGGCGGGCTGCTTGAGCGTGCGCAGGGCGAATCGGGCTTCCTCGCGCACATGGATGCTGTCGCCCCGTGCGCGGGCAGCGGCCATGCGGGCCTGGAAGGTCTGGCGCAGGGCGGTGGCCTGGGGCAGCTTCAGGGCGCTGGCCGCTTCGAGGGCGCGCAGCAGCAGGCCATCGTGGCGGGTGCGGTGTTGCAGGCGTTCCCACACGTCTCGGGCGCGGCCCTGGTCGAGCATCCAGTCGGCCCAGGCGCCTTCCGCATAGGGGTCGGGCTCCAGCGCCATGACTTCGGCGTAGCGGGCGGCGGCATCGGTGGAGTCACCCAGCCGTTCGGCCAGTTCGGCGCGCACCAGGGCCAGCGGGGCCTGCAGCGCGGCAGGGGTTTGCAGGGCCAGTCGGGCCAGCGTGGTCTGTGCGGCTCGGGCCTGGCCTTGAAGGCTTTGCAGGTCCATCAGGCACAGCGTGCCGGCAGGCCCGACCGGCAGGCGCGACAGGGCGCTGCAGGCCTGCTGGGCCAGGGGGTAGCGGCCCGTGACCTGGGCCACGGCGGCGAGGGTGTACCAGGCTTGTGCCCGTTGGGGTTCTGCTTGGGTCAGGGCTTGCAGGTCGGCCAGGGCCTGGTCGAAATGGTGTTGCGATTGCAGGATGGTGGCGCGCAGCAGGCGCACATCGGCAGGCGGCTGGCGCTGTGACCACCAGGGCGCCAGGGCGGCTTGTGCCTGCCCCAGGCGGCGCGGGTCGCCGTCCTGACGGCCCAGGCGGATGGCACCTTCGGCCACCTTCAGGGCCAGGTCCAGCTGGGTCGGGTTCTGTTGCAGGCGGGTGCGGTCCTGCCGCCATTGGCGCTCCTGCGGGCTGAGGGCGCTGTCGCGCAGCACCTCGATCACCACGTCATCTCCGGCGGGTGTGGGCACGGGGCTCGCTTGCGTGGGCAGGGCCACCAGGGCCATCCAGGCCATCCAGCTCGCTGGGGCTGCCAGGCGCCTGGGCATGCTGTGCAATGAAAAGTCGGGGAACCGCATGGTGTGCTCCGAAAGGACATGGGCGCGCCCTGGAAGGTTCAGGGCGCGCCCCGTGTCGCGTCAGACTTCGTCAGACGGTGCGTCGGCGTCGTTGCTGGTGGCCACGGGCGCTGCGGCCGTGTCCGAGGCAATCACCACCGGCTCTGGCGCCGACGGGTCGGCTTCCGGGGCCGCCGCATCCGCGGGGCTGGCAATGGCCGCACCGTTTTCGTTCACCGCCTGGGCGCTGGCGTTGAGTTCGGCCACCGTGGGGGCAGGTGCGGGCGCTGCGGTCACCGGGGTGGGGTCGTCACCGCCCCCACCGCAAGCGCTGATCAGGGCACTGCCCGCCAGCAGGAGCACCAGGGCGTGTCGTTGAGAGTTCATGTCAGACCGTCCTTTCTGGCTCAGTTGGCACGGGTGCCACCCAGCGGGGTGTTGAGGTAGGGGAAGCGGTCCAGGAACTCGACGTTTTCCTGGTTGGCGCGGTCATTGAGCTTGAATAGGCCCTCGTTGTTGTTCAGGGGCACGTTGGCGCTGGTGCATGCGGCACCGAAGGCGTCGGCGGTG
>JBEGRT010000431.1:0-4186 GCA_041180305.1 Pseudomonadota bacterium | reverse complement strand
CGTTATGTCTCGAACACCGTGGCCGACATGAAGGCTTCGCAGAACATTGGCGAAGTAGCTGGTGAGGTAACAGTACCTGTGCTGAAGGATGCGCCGCTGGCGCAAAGTTTAAGCGTCAATGGTGCGTTTCGCTATACCCATTACAGCGTCAGCGGCAGCGCCACGACCTGGAAGGTCGGGCTGGATTGGAAGGTCACCGACGATCTGAGCCTGCGCGCCACGCGCTCGCGCGACATGCGCGCGCCGACACTGCTCGACATGTTCGGCCCGGTGAGCATTTCGCCGGTCAACTTCTCGGACCCGGTCTCGAACAGCACCGGCGGGGTCAACCTGCAGAGCCAGGGCAATGCAAACCTCGTCCCGGAAGTCTCCAACACCAAGACCATCGGGTTCGTCTACAAGCCGGCATGGTTCCCCGGCTTCAGCATGTCGGTCGACTATTTCGATATCACGATCAACAATGCGATCACCTCGGTCTCGGGTAACAGCGCCTCCAATGCGGCGCTTTGCCAGGCAAGCAGCGGTTCGTCGCCCCTGTGCTCGCTGTTCGTGCGCCCGAGCGCGAGTGCATTTCCGACCCTGCTTTACGCGCAGGCGGTCAACGTCGCGAAGTCGGCAACCCATGGCGTCGACGCGGAGCTGAACTATGTGCGTCCGCTCGGCGGCGGCCAGATCGCGCTGCGCGGCCTGCTCACCTACCAGCCTTCGATGACCAGCCAGCAGACCCCGGCCTCGCCGGTGCTCAATGACGCTGGTGTCGCCACCTGGGCGGGCAGCCTGGGCGTGCCGAAGTGGCGTATCACCGCCAACGTGAACTACACGCAGGGCGGGTTCAGCCTGAACGTGCAGGAACGCTGGCGCTCCAGGCTCAAGCAGAATGACAACCCGGCGATCATCTTCTCCGATCCGCCGATCGCCGCGGTCGCCTACACCGATCTGACCGTCAGCCAGAAGATCGCCGCCGGCGGGCACGAAGCCGAACTGTTCCTGACGGTGGAGAACCTGCTCGACAAGTCGCCGCCGATCTTCGGCGGGCCCTCGGCCTCGGGTGCTCCCGCACTGTTTGCGCCGGTCGTGCCCGGCGACGACATCATGGGGCGTTATTTTTCCGCCGGGATCCGCTTCAAGCTCTGATCCGCGCCTTTGGCGCCTGATCACACGGTGGGGACCGGACCTATGGTCCGGCCCCCATTGGTATAAGTCTTCCCGCCCACTCAGTGCGGCGCGCGGGCCCGACCCGAGAATTCGCGCTGCAGATCATGGATCTTGAGCGCCGTGTGGATCTCGAACGCGCGCCCATCCCGCTGCCAGTCACCAAGTAATCCGGTGATCGTGTCAAGCCGCTGGCGCAGGGTGTTGACGTGGATCCGCAGGCTCGCTGCGGCTTCGCGGCTGTTGTAGCCCTTGTCGAAATAGGTCAGCAGCGTACCGGCCAGATCCGAATTGCTCGTGCGGTCCTTGCGCAGCAATTTGCCCACGGTGCTCTCGATATAGCTCTCGATTTCCTCGCGGCCCTGTCCCTCGAGCACCAGAGTAAAAACGCCCAGCCTGGCATCATCGCGCACCATCCCGGATTGGCCCAGCTTGCACATCAGTGCCAGGGTCTTGCGGCCTGACGCGAACAGGCCGGGGAACTGTGCAAGTCCTTGGGCTGGCCTGGAGAAGACCACGTTGCTTGCTCCGGCGCCTGCCGCCTCAAGTTCCTCCAGCAAGGTGCGCGCCAGGCTGTCAGGCGCATCCTTGCGAGAAAGCAGTACGAGATAGCCATCGTGCTCACCGATGATCGCCCGCGCATGTAGCTGATGTTCCCGCAGCCGTCGCAGGACCGGAGCCATCCGACCGCCGATCAGATCGGCAATCACAAGGTGAGTGCCTTCTTCGGGAACGTTTAGCCGACTGGCCTCTTCGCTCAGGCCGGAATGGTCGACCTGCGGCGTCCGCAGCAGCGCGGTCAGGAAGCTGGTATTGCGAAAATAGGCGCGCTGGGCGGAGCGTTCCTCCGACATCAACACAATGCTGGTGACCAGCGCCCCCCGTTCAAAAGTTCGTACCGCACTAGCGGAAAGCAGTTCGGGCGCATCGAGCAGCAAGGCGCCGAGCAGCTCTTCGCCGCCATTAAGCGCAACGATCCTCCTGTAGCGGGCACCGGTTTCGATCAGTACCGAACGGCCGATTCGCCGGCTCTCTGACAGCGCCTGACGGAGCTCGGCTCCGGCCATCGGGCGCAGATCGTGATCGAGCAGATGGATCCGGCACGCCAGCAGGGTTGCGAGCAGCGCCTTGAGATCGGCCGCGCTGCCGCCCTGGGTGACCAGTTCGGTCATCTGTTCATGGGCCCGGGCCGCACTTAGCACTTCGCTGGTCTGCGCTTCGAGCCGCTCGTTGGTGGCCCGGATTTCCTCGATCAGCCGCGCGTTCTCAAGCGCCAGGGTCGCCAGTTCGGCCAGCAGCGACAGAATCGCGATTTCTTTTGGTGCATGCTTGCGGCTGAAGCGATCGCCGATGAAGAACACCCCGGCCAGCCGGCCATTGGCGACGAGCGGAATGCCGAGCAGGCTGACGATCCCCTCGGCTGCCATCACCTCATCGGTGGCAGCACTGTGGGGGAAGCGCTGGTCGGAGGCATAGTCTGAGGTGAAGAACGGAATGCGCTCGCGATCTACCAGCCCCAGCAGGCCGAGACCCTGGGGAATTTCGATTTCCGGAAACTGCGGAGAGATCGTGCCGTCGGTAGCACGCACATGGTAGACACCCTGCTCGACATTGAGAATGGAGAGGTAGCCCACATCGGCGCCGACCAAGATGCGGGCGCGATGGACAATCGCTTTCAGCAACTGCTCGGAATCGTGCAGGCCGGTGAGGTCGACCGCAATCTTGTGGAGGGCCGTCAGGTCACGCTCGCGCTGACGGTAGTCGTCAAGAACGCGGTGCAGGGCTTCGAAACGCCGTAGAATGGCCTGTTCGGCCGGAGCAGCAGGGATGGCAGTACTCGATCCGGTCCGTGAGAATTCATCCAGGATTTCGATGAGGTCATCGGCGCTGGCAGTAACAGGGCTGTTAATAGGCGCTCTCCCGCCCTCGTGGGGCACAGTATGCCAAATGACATAAAATTGGCCGAGTGACGGCGAAACCGCCATAGCCCCAAGCCGCCAGTTGCACAATAGCGTCCTATATAGCCTCCGTTCTTCTGGGTGACTTTCCGATGAGCCTTTCTTCTTCTGCCTCCCACCCCTTGGCGCGGATTCGGGTGGATGGTCCGCACTTCCGGGATGCCGCCGGTCGGCAGGTGATCCTGCGCGGCGTGAACCTTGGCGGGGATTGCAAGCTGCCCTGGCCGGCTGGCGCCACCCACCACCCGACCGACTTTTCCGATCATCGCACGGTGAGCTTCGTTGGCCGGCCCTTCCCGCTGTCCGAAGCGGACGAACACCTCGCCCGGCTGGCGCATTGGGGCTTCAACTGCGTCCGTCTGCTGACGACCTGGGAGGCGATCGAGCACGCGGGCCCTGGTGCCTACGACACCGACTATCTCGACTATTTTGCCGAAATCTGCCGCCGAGCCGGGCAGCACGGGCTCTACGTATTCATCGACATTCACCAGGACGTGTGGTCGCGAATGACCGGGGGCGACGGGGCCCCTAGCTGGACCTTCGAGGCGGCGGGGCTCGATTTCACGCGGTTCGCCCGCGCCGGGGTGAGCCATGTGATGCAGGATCTCTATGATCCCGCCAACCCTGTGAAGCGCCAGCCGCAGTACCCGCAGATGAGCTGGGGCTCGAACTACCGCCTGCCGGCCAATACGATCATGTGGACCCTGTTCTGGGCTGGCAACCTCTTTGTCCCGGAGCACCGGGTCGGGTCCGAGACCGTACAGGACTACCTCCAGCGGCACTTCCTGGGCGCAGTTGATCAGGTCGCCGCGCGGATCGCTGGCATGAGCCATGTTATGGGCTTCGATTCCCTGAACGAGCCCGGTACGGGCTGGCTGGGCGAGCGACTGACCTACCGCCACGCGGCACCGAGCACGGAAAATCCCGCGCCGCCGCGGGTCGGCCTCGCCCTGTCCCCACTCGACGGACTGGCCATTGCCAGCGGACTATCGGTGGAAGCCCCGGTGCTGGTGCGCAATCGCGCCACTGGCCGCGCCGAGCAGGCGGGAACGCGGGTGGTCAATCCCGACGGCATC
>JBEGRT010000430.1:0-2511 GCA_041180305.1 Pseudomonadota bacterium | reverse complement strand
GTGGTGGGCCACAAGGTGGCCGTGATCGGCGCGGGCGGCATCGGCTTCGATGTGGCGCACTTCCTCACACAGGCGGGCCCATCCACCGCGCTGGATGTGGCCGCCTGGCAGGCCGAGTGGGGTGTGACCGACCCGGCCACCGTCCCGGGTGGCCTGGCCCCGCAAGGGCCCCAGCCCCATGCCCCGGCCCGCGAAGTGACCCTGCTGCAGCGCAGCCCTGGCAAGCCCGGTGCGCGCCTGGGCAAGACCACCGGCTGGATCCACCGCACCGAGATGAAGATGCGCCAGGTGCAGATGGTCTCGGGCGTGAACTACGAACAGATCAGCGACCAGGGCCTGTTGATCAGCTTCGGCAAGGACCGCCGAAGCCCGGCCTGGCTCGATGTGGACCACGTCGTGCTGTGCGCGGGCCAGGAGCCCCACCGCCCACTGGCCGAGGTGCTGCAGGCCCGAGGCTTCAGCGTGCACCTGATCGGTGGCGCACACACCGCCTCGGAGCTCGACGCCAAACGCGCCATCGCGCAGGCCGCGGAGCTGGCGGCCCAGCTCTGATCAGCGCACCGGCGCGGCGGTGTCAGCCGGGTCGGTGTCCGGTGCGAGCGGCGGCGCGGCCGTGCTCAGCAGGAACTGCTGGAAGGGCCGCACCGTGCGCACGGGGTCTTCTTCCTGGGGCACATGACCCAGGCCCTCGAAGGTCACGATCTGCGCGCCTTCGATGTCGCGCATGAACTGCTGCGCCACCGTGGTGGGGATCAGGTGGTCTTCGCTGCCCCACAGGATCAGCGTGGGCTGCTTCACCCGCTTGATCTGCGCCGCCAGCTCGCCACCCTTCATCTGCGCGAATCGGTCCCGCAGGGCCTGGCGGTTGCCTTCGCGGCGGGTCAGCTCGAAGTAACGGTCCACCAGCGCGGGCGTCACCTTGGACGGGTCACCGTACACATTGCGCACGCTCGATTCCACCGTGGCGCGGGGCAGCACACGGTCCATCACCCAGGCCAGGTCAGGGTTGGCTGCCATGCGAAAGCCGATGGGCACCGACGTGGCCTGGCTGGGGTAACCACCCGCATCGACCAGCACCAGGCGCGACACTTTTTCGGGGAAATCGACCGCGGTTTTCCAGGCCACCGCACCGCCCAGCGAGTTGCCCACCAGGGTCACGTTCTGCAGCTTCAGGGCCTCGAACACCGCGTTCATGAACTGCGAATAGCGCGGCAAGGTGTAGCGGCCATCGGGGTTGGGCCCGGTCAGGCCAAAGCCCGGCAGGTCGATGCGCACCACGCGGTGCTCGGCCGCCAGCTCGGCCACCCAGCCGTCCCAGGTGTGCAGGCTGGCGCCTGTGCCGTGCAGCAGCACGATGGGCGCGGGGTCGTCGCGCGGGCCCTCGTCGCGCACGTGCACGGCCATGCCCTCGATGGTCTTGAACGTCGAGGGGGCCTGGGCCCAGCGTGCCTTCAGTGCAGTCACGGGCAGGTCAGGGGCCCAGGACCGGGCCACGCCCACACCCACCAGGGCAGCGGCCGCCACCAGCACGCACAAGGTCACACGGGTCCAGGTTTTCATGGTGAGCAGCGTGGCAGCACAGGTCAGAGAGGGCGCGCCAGAAAGGCCTTCACCGCCGCCAGCGTGGCCTGCGGGTCTTCTTCCTGGGGCACATGGCCCAGACCCTCAAAGCGCACGGCCTGGCTGCCGGGAATGTCGGCCAGGAAGCGGTCCACATGGGCCGGGGGAATGAGTTTGTCCTTCAGGCCCCACAGGATCAGGGTGGGTTGCTTGACCTGCTTGACCTCGTCGGCCAGCGCCCCGATGGGCGACTGCTCGAATCGCACGAACAGGGCCTCGCGGTTGCCCGCGCGCAGGGCCATGTCGCGGTAGCGCTCGATCAGCTCGGGCGTGATCTTGCCCGGGTCACCGTACACATCACGCACGCTGTTTTCGATGGTGCCGGGCGGCATCAGCCAGCGCACCGTGGGCTTGAGGGCCGGCACGGTGGCCAGCCGAAAGCCGATGGGCATGGTGTCCAGCGGGAAGGGGTAGGCGCCGGCATCGACCAGCACCAGGCGGCTCACGCGCTCGGGGTGGCGCACGCCGAACACCCAGGCGATCTCGCCCCCCAGGGAATTGCCGCCCACCACGGCGCGCTGCACGCCCAGCTGGTCCAGCACGGCCTTGACGAATTCGGCATAGGCCGGCACCGACAGGTCCTGGCCCGGCTGGTGGCCGGTCAGGCCAAAGCCCGGGATGTCGAAGCGGATCACGCGGCGCTCGGCCTTCAGGCCATCGGCCCAGCCGTCCCAGGTGTGCAGGCTCGACGAGGTGCCATGGATCAGCACGATGGGCTCGGCATCGGTGCGCGGGCCTTCGTCGCGCAGGTGCACGCGCTGGCCGTTCACCGTGATGAACTGCGACGGGGCGGGCGCCCAGCGGGCGGTCAGCTGCTCCACCGGCACATCGGGGGCCCAGCTCACGGCCACGCCCACGGCGGTCAGGGCCAGCGCGGCCACGGCGGCCCAG
>JBEGRT010000429.1:0-2964 GCA_041180305.1 Pseudomonadota bacterium | reverse complement strand
CCGGCCGTGAGCGACCTGCTGACCGCCCCGGCGGCCGACGTTGCCTTGCCGGCCGCGGCCGATACCCAGGTGGCCGCGGCAGCGGCCGCGGCGGTACCCACGGACACCAGCACTGCCGATGCCGCCGCCGACCATGCCGCCTTGGCCCTGGCCCGCACCCTGCAGGACGAACAGCAACGCGCCAACCAGCTGCCCCTGGTCTGATCTGCCGCAAGAACCCCCTCGCTGGCCGAGGCGGGTTTCTTGCGACAATTTCGGCCATGTCTGCCCCCGCGCCCGCTTCCTACGTTCACAGCTCGTTCTACAAATTCGTTCGCCTGGCCGATCCCGACCGGGTGGTCGAGGTCCTGCGCGAGCTGGTCGCTCCGCTGACCGGCAGCATCCTGGTGGCCGAAGAAGGCATCAGTGGCGCCCTGGCCGCCGAAGCCGAGCCCCTGGCAGCCTTCGAACACGCCGTGCAGCACGACCCACGCCTGCAAGGCGCCTTCACCGGCATGGCCTTCAAGCACAGTGCCTGCACCACCCGCCCCTTCTGGAAGGTGCGCGTGCACCGCAAGAAAGAAATCGTGGCCCTGGGTGTGGACGGCGTGACCGGCCTGCAGGCCACCGAGCCGCGTGAACGCACCGACCGCACCCATGTCAGCGCCCAGCAATGGCGCGAGCTGATCCAGCGCGACGACGTGGTCGTGATCGACAACCGCAACCACTTCGAATACAGACTGGGCCGCTTCAAGAACGCCATCGACCCCAAGGTCGACAACTTCCGCGACTTCCCCAGCTACCTGCAGGCCATGGCCCCGCAATGGAAGGCCGAGGGCAAGCGCGTGGCCATGTACTGCACGGGCGGCATCCGCTGCGAGAAAACCGGCGCCTGGATGCAGAACGACCTGGGGCTGGAGGTGTTCCAGCTCGATGGCGGCATCGTCAGCTACTTCCAGGCGCTGCCCGATGCCGAGCGCGACTGGCAGGGCGAGTGTTTCGTGTTCGACAACCGCGTGGCGATTGACACCCGCCTGCAGGAAACCGGCACCACGGTCGAGCAGGTCTACAACGACAGCCCGGACGAAGCCTGGCGGCTCGAGCGCGCCAAGCGCCTGGATTCGGCAGAACCGAAATCCTCTTGAATCTTCTCAAAAACAGTGCACCAACAGCCACGCTCCTGCAGTAAACCATTGATCTGACGAGATTCAGGGCGATAAAATCACCTCGAAAATCTTCTCAGAACCATGCGTCCCCGCCTGCAAACCGCCCGCGACGAGCTGCTGACCGCCCTGCGCCAGCACCGGGGGTGTTCGGCCCAGGAACTGGCCAGCACCCTGGGCGTGAGCGTGCCCACCGTGCACCGCTTGCTGGCCGAGGCCGAGGGCCAGGTGGTTCGCCTGGGCCAGGCCCGTCGCACCCGCCACGCTGCGCTGCGCCCCCTGCGGCATGCCTTGCCCACCGCGGGCGCCCACACCCCGGTGCCTGTGTACGAGGTGCTGCCCAGTGGCCGCGCCCAGCCCGTGAGCACCCTGCTGGGCACAGCCCCCTTCGGCACGGCCAGCCCCTGGCCGCTGGCGCCATGGCCCATGCCCACCGAAGCCGTGGATGGCTGGTGGGATGGCCTGCCCTGGCCCCTGCAGGACATGCGCCCCCAGGGCTACCTGGGCCGGCAACTGGCACGGCGCGAGCACCAGGCCCTGGGCCTGAGCCCCAACCCTGCCGAATGGGACGACGACGACGTGCTGCACGCCCTGCAGCAAAGCGGGGAAGACTGCAGCGGCAGCCTGCTGGTGGGCGCCCAGGCCCATGAACGCTGGATGCAGCAGCGCCTGAGCGCGCCGCCACCCCTGGCCGAGGCCCACCTGCCCCAGGCCTATGCGCAACTGGCCGAACAGGCCGTGGCCCAGGGCGTGCCCGGCTCCAGCGCCGCGGGCGAATTCCCCAAGTTCAGCGCACGCCGGCAGTGGCCTGGGCGCCCCACCCCGCACGTGCTGGTGAAGTTTTCCGGGGCCGATGCCTCGCCCACCGTGCAGCGCTGGGCCGACCTGCTGGTGTGCGAACACCTGGCCCTTCAGACCCTGCAGCAACAAGGCCTGGGCCCCGCGGCCCACACCCGCGTGCTGCAGCACGGTGGGCGCACCTTCCTGGAAATCGAACGCTTCGACCGCCATGGCGACTGGGGCCGCAGCCGCCTGTGCAGCCTGGACACCGTGCAAGGCGCCTTCCTGGGCAGCCGCGCCACCGACTGGCCCAGCCTGTGCGCGCAACTGCATCAGCAAGGCTGGCTGGCGGCCGAGCAGCGGGCACAGGCCGAACGCTGGTGGTGGTTCGGCCGCCTGATCGCCAACACCGACATGCACCTGGGCAACCTGGGCCTGGTGCCGGGCCCCGGCCTGGGCGCCAAAGGCCAGGCCGGCTTCGTGCTCGCCCCCGCCTACGACATGCTGCCCATGCTGTACGCCCCACTGGCTGGCGGCGAAGTGCCACCGCGCGAGTTCGAACCGCCCTGGCCCCTGCCCGAACAACGCCCGGCCTGGCAACAGGCCTGCCGCGCGGCCCTGCAGTTCTGGCGCAGTGCCAGCACCGAAGCCCGCCTGAGCGCGCCGTTCCGCGCCGTGTGTGCCACCAACCTGCAGCGGCTTGAAGCCCTGCACACCCAGGTGTGAGCCGCCATGGGCTTTGCCAAAGTGCCCCACCAGGTGCCCACGCGTGACGGCGTGAGCCCCAGCTGCGTGGTCGTGCCAGCCACCCATTGGCCCGACTGCGCCAGCTTCCTGGCCGAACGCATCCCGGCCGTGTCGCGGGCTGAATGGGTGCAGCGCATGCAGCACGGTGGCGTGGTCACGGCGCACAACCAGCCGGTGGCCCCTGACACCCCCTGCACCCCGGGCCTGCGCCTGTACTACTGGCGCGAAGTGCCGTTCGAGCACGAAGTGCCTTTCCCTGTAGGCATCGTGCACCAGTGCGAGCACCTGCTCGTGG
>JBEGRT010000428.1:0-3064 GCA_041180305.1 Pseudomonadota bacterium | reverse complement strand
CCTGCTGGCCCAGGCGGAAAGGTTCGGGGCGCAGCCACTGGTGGTTCACGCCGCCTTGGGCGAACTGGGCCCAGTCAGAGCGCGGGCGGAAGGCCGGGTTCAGGGTCAGGGTGCCCAGCGGGGTGCTGCCCAGCAGGTCGCTTGAGGGGCCGGCATTCACGTTGTTGTCGTGCACCAGGCCCGCCGTGAGCGAATAGTTCACCGCGTTGCGCTGTTGGCCTTGGGCGCGCTGTTCCAGCTCCAGCTGCTTGACGAAGCTGCTCACCGACAGGCGCACGGCTTCGGGGGTCTTGGGGTCGTCCAGCACGCGCTGGGCTTCGGCTTTTGCGCGCTCGAAATTCAGCGTGCGGTAGTAGGCCACGGCCAGCTCCAGCCGGGCACGGTTGAGCGTCGGGTTGGCATTGAGCACCGATTCGAGCGTGTCGATGGCGTCGAAGGGGCGACCGGTTTCGCGCTCGTACAGGCCTTGGCGGTACAGCGATTCGGTGGTGGCGCCCGCGGTGGCGTCGGCAGCCAGGGCACCCAGTGGGCTCAGGGCGGCCAGGGCCAGCGCCAGGGGGGCCGGGCGAAGGTGTCGCAGCAGCATGAATGTCTCCAAACGTAAAACGTTGGCGAGTCTGCTGTGATGCGACGGTAATGTCGATGGGGCGACGGCCCCGCTTGAGGGGTGTGGCCCCTAGGTTTAGGGGGGGTGGTGGGCCTCAGGCCGTTTGGGTCCCCAGGGATGGGGACACGGCGGCGTCTGGCGTGCTGCGCTGCCCGAGCTCCTTGCGGAAGCGGTTCAGCTCTTGTACCGAGGTGAAGCTGCGCTCCATCAGCAGGCTCAGGTTGTGCAGGATGCGGTCGACGACCTTGCTCTCCCAGGCCGCGTCGAACTGGATCTGGCGGTCCAGCCAGGCTTCCAGCCATTGCGGATCAGGCAGGCGCGACTGCACGGTGTCGCGCGGGAAAAGCTTTTGCGACACGTGCAGGTTGGTGGGGTGCAGGGCCTGGGCCGTGCGGCGGGCGCTGGCCATCAGCACGCCCACCTTGGCGAAGGCGCTGCGGGCTTCGTCACCGAAGCGGTTCAGGGCGCGCTTCATGTAGCGCAGGTAGGCGCCGCCGTGGCGGGCTTCGTCCTTGGCCAGGGTTTCATAGATGTGGCGGATGACCGGCTCGGTGTGCCACTCGGCCGCACGGCGGTACCAGTGGTTCAGCCGGATCTCGCCACAGAAGTGCAACATCAGGGTTTCGAGCGTGGGCGCCGGGTCGAACTCGAAGCGCACCTCGTGCAATTCGGCCTCGGTGGGCACCAGGTCGGGGCGGAAGCGGCGCAGGTATTCCATCAGCACCAGCGAGTGCTTCTGTTCTTCAAAGAACCACACGCTCATGAAGGCCGAGAAGTCGCTGTCGTCGCGGTTGTCGCGCAGGAACATCTCGGTGGCCGGCAGGGCCGCCCACTCGGTGATGGCGTTCATTTTGATGGTCTGTGCCTGCTCGTCGGTCAGCAAGCTGGCATCGAACCGGTCCCAGGGGATGTCGGTGTCCATGTTCCAGCGCACTGCTTCGAGTTGCTTGAACAGTTCGGGGTACAGCATGGCCATGTCGGTCTCTCCGTGTGAAGCGTGGCGCCCCCTCACTGCGGGCACCACCAGCTTATACGTGGTTCATGACAAATCGGATGGGGGCCGTTGCGGGGGCTGCGCGGCCAGGTGCACACGCGCGGCCTCGCGCACCGCCTCTCGCTCGGCCGGGGCCATGCGGGACAGGTGTTTGACCATCAGGGCGGTGCGAGGGTTCCCTGCCAGCTCGGTTTCGTGGCGGTCCAGGAAGGCCCAGTACAGCGTGGTGATGGGGCAGGCGCGTGGCCCGGTGCGCTCGGTGGGCTTGTAGCGGCAGCCCTGGCAGTGGTTGCTCATGCGCTGGATGTAGGCGCCCGAGGCCGCGTAGGGCTTGCTGGTGAAGCGCCCCCCATTGGCGTACAGGGCCATGCCGGCCACGTTGGGCAGCTCGACCCACTCGATGGCGTCGACATACACGGCCAGGTACCAGTCGGCCACCTGCTGGGGGTGGATGCCAGCCAGCAGGGTGTACAGGCCGGTCACCATCAGGCGCTGGATGTGGTGGGCGTAGCCGTGTTGCAGCGTCTGGCCGATGGCATCGCGCAGGCAGGCCATGTCGGTGTCACCGCTCCAGAACCAGGCGGGCAGGGGTTGCGTGGCCTGCAGGTGGTTGGCCGTGGCCAGGCCCGGCATGTCCAGCCAGTACATGCCCCGGATGAATTCGCGCCAGCCCAGGATCTGCCGGATGAAGCCTTCGGCGCTGGCCAGGGGCACGTGGCCGTCGCGCCAGGCCTGTTCGGCCGCCGCGATCACCTCGCGCGGGTCGAGCAGGTGCAGGTTCAGGGCCACCGACAGCAGCGAGTGCCAGCCGAAAGGCTCGCCGGCCCACTGGGCGTCTTGATACGGGCCGAAGGACGCCAGGCGGGTGTCCACGAAGGTGCGCAGGGCCTCCAGGGCCTGAGCGCGGGTCACGGGCCAGATGAAGTGGTCCAGGCTGCCGGGGTGGCTGGCGAAGCGTGCGCGCACCTCGGCGATCACCTCGCGGGTGAGGGCATCGGGTGCGAAGCGGGCCGGTGGCGCAGCGGCCAGCTCCAGCCCGGGCCCGCCCTTGGGGAAGGGCTGGCGGTTGTCGGCGTCGAAGTTCCAGGCGCCGCCGGCGGGCTGGGGCTGGCGCTCGCCAGGGGCGGCGGGCTCCATCAGCACGCCGGTGCGCTGGCGCATCCAGCGGTAGAAGAACTCCATGCGCAGCTGCTGTTTGCCGCCGGCCCAGCGTGCGAACTCGGCGCGGCTGCACAGGAAGTGCGGGTCGTCGATCAGGCGCAGCGGCAGTTTCAGCTCGGCGCACAGGGCCTTGAGGGCCTGTTCCAGCCGCCATTCGCCGGGCTCCAGCACGGTCAGGCTGGCCGGGCCCTGGCCTTGCGCGCGCCACGCCTCGATGAGCTGGCGCAGGCGCTCGACCAGGCCCGGGGTGTCGGTGAACGACGGGCCCCAGCGGGTGTCGCCCAGGCGCACATGCGTGTGGG
>JBEGRT010000427.1:0-2832 GCA_041180305.1 Pseudomonadota bacterium | reverse complement strand
TCAAGGGCTCGATCGCGGTCGAGGGCAGCACGCTGATCGTCAACGGCAAGAAAATCCGCCTGACCGCCGAGAAGGACCCCGCGGCGCTGAAGTGGGGCGCCGTCGGTGCCGACGTGGTGGTGGAATCGACCGGCCTGTTCCTGACCAAGGAAACCGCCGAAGCCCACATCAAGGCTGGCGCCAAGAAGGTGATCATGTCGGCCCCGTCGAAGGACGACACCCCGATGTTCGTCTATGGCGTGAACGACAAGACCTACGCCGGTCAGACCATCATCTCGAACGCTTCGTGCACCACCAACTGCCTGGCCCCCGTGGCCAAGGTGCTGAACGACACCTTCGGCATCAAGCGTGGCCTGATGACCACCGTGCACGCCGCCACCGCCACGCAAAAGACTGTGGACGGCCCGTCGAACAAGGACTGGCGCGGCGGCCGCGGCATCCTGGAAAACATCATCCCCTCGAGCACTGGCGCTGCCAAGGCCGTGGGCGTGGTCATTCCTGAGCTGAACAAGAAGCTGACCGGCATGGCCTTCCGCGTGCCCACCTCGGACGTGTCGGTGGTTGACCTGACCGTCGAGCTGAACAAGGAAGCTTCGTACGAAGACATCTGCAAGGCCATGAAGGCCGCCTCCGAAGGCGCCATGAAGGGCGTGCTGGGCTACACCGAAGACAAGGTCGTGGCCACCGACTTCCGCGGTGAAGTCTGCACCTCGGTGTTCGACGCCGAAGCCGGCCTGGCCCTGGACAGCACCTTCGTGAAGGTCGTCTCCTGGTACGACAACGAGTGGGGCTACTCGAACAAGTGCCTGGAAATGGCCCGTGTGATCGCCAAGTGATTGGTTGATTCCGTAGCATGAAACGGCGCCTCAGGGCGCCGTTTTTTGTTTCGTGTGCAATTTTTTGTCACCAAGGGTGGCCAGCTTGGTCGGGCTTGGGCACAGTTTCTGTGCAGCGCACCATAATCGTGATGTTGATCACCCTGGAGCGTTTGCCCGATGCGTCGCACCCTTGTTGTCGCCACCCTGGCGGCCGCTGCATTGCCTGCCCTGTCCGCCGACGTGACCGTGATGCGAGCGGCGCGGGAACCGGTGGACGGCCTGATCCTGAAGGTCAAGCCGGCAGCGGCTGAAGGGGCGCTTCAGACGGCCACGCAGGCTGGGCGCCGGCTGGAGCGCCTGGCCGGGCTGGCCCGAGCTGCAGGCTATCCGGGCAGCGTCGCCTGGCGCCACCTGAGCGACCGCATGGTGTCGGTCAAGCTGCCCAGCAGCCTTACGCCCGAGCAGCAAAAAGCCCTGATGGCGAAGATCATGGCCACGGGGCAGGTGGAATGGGTGGAGGCCAATGACCGGGTGTGGCCGCATGCGGTGGGTGAACCCACGAACACCGAGTTCACGTCTCAGCAGTGGTGGGCCAGCGCCAGCCCGTCGGTGGCTGGCAATGCAGGCGTTCCCAACATCCGTGAAGCCTGGTCGCGCAGCACGGGCGCGCTGTCGAATGCCGCACCGATTGCCATCCTGGACACCGGGCGCGTGGCCCATCAGGACATCCGTGCATCGGGTGCCAATGTGTTGTCCGGGTATGACTTTGTCTCTGATGCCGCCTATTCCGGAGACGGCGGCGGGCGAGATTCTGACCCTTCGGATCCTGGCGATTTTGTCGATGCGACCGGGTTGAACTGTGGCCTGCAAAGCAGTTCATGGCATGGCCTGGCGATCGAGGGGATCGTGTCGGCCAGGGTGTCTGACAACGCGGGCATGGCCGGGATTCACTGGAACCCCCGTGTGATGTCACTGCGCGTGGCGGGCAAGTGCGGGGCGGCCAAGGACGACATCATTGCCGCGATGTACTGGGCGTCTGGGGTGGCAGTCCCGTCAGCGTTCGGCACGGCTTCGCCATTGGCGAGCCCTGTGCAGGCCAAGGTCGTCAACATCAGTTTTGGTGGTCTGGAAGGTTGCGACATGTCGTACCAGACCGCTGTCGATGACCTGAGAGGCCGCGGCACCGTGGTGGTCGCCTCGGCTGGCAACGAGCATGGTGCCGTGTCCCGCCCGGCGAACTGCCAGAACGTGGTCGCGGTCGCGGCCCTGAACCGGCTGGGGCTGAAGTCCACGTACTCCAATTTTGGCAACCAGGTCACGGTCTCGACCGTCGGCGGAGACCCCGCGGGCACCAACACTTACACCGACGCGGGCGCGTGGGGGGCGGTGCTGGGTGATTCCGGCTTGTACACGGTGGGTAACTCTGGCACCCGGAGCCCGTCAACTGTGCAGAGCGATTACTTTCTGTACGCAGGCACCAGCTTTTCTGCACCCATCGTCACTGGCGTGATCGCGCTGATGTTCGATGTGAACCCCAGTCTGACAGTGGATCAGGTCATTGCCGGGCTGAAGGCTTCGGCGCGCCCGCATGTCACCACCAGTCTGGTGGGGGCTTGCAGCACCAGCAACCCTGGGCGGTGTCGGTGTACCACCTCGACCTGTGGTGCCGGTATCCTGGATGCTGACGAGGCTTTGCGCTGGGCTGCCAACCCTTCCGGCTATGTGAACCTCAACACCATCCCGGTGAATCTGGACAGCAACTCGACCGTGCGCCTGAAGCTCGAGCAGGCACTGACGATTGCAGCCCAAGACCGCAATGCCAACATCACCCCGGCATCAACCACGCAGCCCTCATCGGGCGGTGGTGGCGGCGCTTTCGGTGGCGCATGGGTCGCGGTGCTTGGCCTGATGGTGGCTTGGCGGCACGGGCTTCGTGCCGTGCGTTGGCGCCACGTTCTGGCCTGAGGGCCGCGGCTGCCTCAGCCGTTGCAGTCGATGAAGCCTTTGCCGGCTG
>JBEGRT010000426.1:0-7119 GCA_041180305.1 Pseudomonadota bacterium | reverse complement strand
CGGGCGAAAGCCTGCCGGTGTTGCGCGAGGTGGGCGCCCATGTCACGGGCGGGGCCATCAATGGCGAGGGCGTGCTGGTGGTGCGCACCGAGGCCGTGGGTGCCGAGACCACGCTGGCGCGCATCATCCGCATGGTCGAAAACGCGCAGATGGCCAAGGCGCCCATCCAGCGCCTGGTGGACCAGGTCAGCGCGGTGTTCGTGCCGGTGGTGCTGGGCGTGGCCTTGCTGACCGGCCTGGCCTGGGCCTGGCACGGTGCAGGCCTGGAAGCCTCGCTCATCCACGCCGTGACCGTGATGGTGATCGCCTGCCCCTGTGCGCTGGGCCTGGCCACGCCCACGGCCATCATGGTGGGCACAGGGGCGGCGGCCCGGCAGGGCATCCTCATCAAGGATGTGGCCGCACTGGAGCAGGCCCACCGCGTGACCACGGTGGCCTTTGACAAGACCGGCACGCTCACCGTGGGGCACCCAGCCGTGGTGCATGTGCAGGCCGCCGCAGGGCACACCGACACCGAGGTGCTGCAGGCCAGCGCCGCGCTGCAGCAGCACAGCGACCACCCCCTGGCCAAGGCCGTGATGGCCCGCGCCAGCGCACTGGGGCTGAGCGTGCCGGCCCTGCATGAGGGGCAGGCTGTGGCCGGCCGCGGGGTGCAGGGGCAGGTGCTGAACACGGATGAAGCGGGAGCCCCCGTGGCAATGGCCTGGGGCCTGGGCAGTGGCCGGTGGTTGAACGAGCTGCAGGCCGATATGGGGCCGCTCGCTGCCCAGGCGAAGGCCTGGCAGGCCGAAGGGTGCAGCGTGTCGTGGCTGTGGCGGCAGGCCGATGCCCAGGCATCGCCTGAAGTGGTGGGCGTGCTGGCCTTTGGCGATGCGCTCAAGCCCGAAGCGGCCGAAGCCGTGGCCCGCCTGAAAGCGCTGGGGCTGCGCACCGTGATGCTCACGGGGGACAACCGGGGCAGCGGTGAGGCCGTGGCCCGTCAGCTGGGCCTGGACGAGGTCAAGGCCGAATTGCTGCCCGGCGACAAGGCCGAGGCCATCGCGGCCCTGCGCCAGCAAGGGCAGGTGGTGGCCATGGTGGGCGATGGCCTGAACGATGCGCCCAGCCTGGTGGCCGCCGATGTGGGCCTGAGCATGTCCACCGGCACCGATGTGGCCATGGAGGCCGCCGGCATCACCCTGATGCGTGGCGATGTGCGCCTGGTGGCCGATGCCATCGACATTTCGCGGCGCACGCACCAGAAGATTCGCCAGGGCCTGTTCTGGGCCTTTGCCTACAACGTGCTGGGCATTCCGCTGGCGGCGCTGGGCCTGCTCAGCCCCGTGATGGCGGGGGCGGCCATGGCCTTCAGCAGTGTCAGCGTGGTCAGCAATGCGCTGCTGCTGCGGCGCTGGAAAGGCAGCGGAACCCCCTGACCGCTGCGGCTCGGGGGTTCCGCCTGTTCACGCCTTCCACCTCCCTGGATGGTGGTCGGGTGTCAGTTCAGCGCGCTGCGGGGCACCACCGGCAGCACGATGCTGGAGGGGCGCAGCACATCGTTGTAGAGGGTGCTGACATTCCCGTCGGCCAGGGGCTGGCGATCGAGTGTCCACACCCCCTGCGCCTGGTTGCTGGCGCTGATGGCCACCCGCAGCTTCTGCCCGGCCTTGAGCAGCGCGGCGGTGGGGAACACCTCCACCGGCACCAGCACGGGCTGGCCCGGCTGCAGCGGTTGTGAGGAGGCCGCCGTGAAGGGGTGCCAGGGCTGCATCATCACGCCTTGCACGTAGCGCGAACGGCTGGCATCGACCGCGCGGTAGGCCGCCGACATCAGGCCATGGGTCAGGGTGCGGACCTTGCCGCTGGCCTCGACCACGTCCACCCGCACCGACAGGGCTGCCTGGCTGCGCGTGGCCGACATCCACACATCGGCCTGGATCGGGCCATTGAGGTAGAGGTCCTGGCTCAGGGGCTCGCTTTCATAGACCACGGCCTGCTGCGTGGCTTCCACGGTGCGGCTGTCGGTGTAGCAGTCCTTGCTGCCCAGCAGGCCAGCCAGGCCCAGTGTCCACTGCACGTAGCTGTTCGAGCAGTCGCTGCCATCCTTGATCTCGACTTTGCCGCTCCACAGGTTGCCCAGCTGGCTGCGCGAGACCTTGGGCGCGGCAGGTTCCGCGATGGCCTGGTTGGCTTCCATGCCTTGTGGCGGCTGGGTGCTCAGGCGACGGTCGGCGCGCAGGTACCAGCGCTGAGGGCTCATCTGCGGGTGGGGCCAGTCGCTGGTGGTGGCAAAGCGCGGTGTGCTGTCGGTGCCGTAGCCATCGATGAACTGGGTCACACGCGGCATGGCTTTCACGCCCGTCTCGATGCCCTTGAGGTACTGGTCGAACCACTGCAGCAGCAGGGCCGATGAGCCCGGTGCACCGCCTTGCGCGGTGGTGTCCTTCTGGGCATTGAGCACGGCCTGCAGGTGGGCGCCGGGCACGGTCAGCAGCTTGGTGTCCACGCGTTGCTTGAGCTGTTCGTACAGCAGCGGCTCGTCGCGCTGGAAGATGTCGAGGTTCGAGCCCACGATGAAGGTGGGGGCCTGGATCTGGGCGGCCACCTCCAGCGGCGAGCGCACCGACCAGAAGGTGCCGTCGTCGGTGGCGATGCCGACCTGGCCTTGCGTGCCGGCGTCCCAGGTCGGGTTGTAGAAGCGGTCGATGGCCGCTTCGTGGTCCTTCGTGGCCGCGTGGATGGTGCTGGCGTACCAGGGGTGCAGCAGCGCTGCCGGGCCGTTCTGCACCGACAGGGCTTGCGTCAGCGTGAGCCATTTGCCCAGGAACAGCGGGTTGAGCAGGCCCCCGGTGCCCACCGTGCCGCGGAAGGGGTCGCCCATGGGCACTTCAGCGAACACGGCCTTCACGGCTGGGTGGCCCTTGCTGGCGGTCAGCAGCGAGGTGATGCCCAGGTAGGAGGTGCCGGCCAGGCCGACCTTGCCGTTGTACCAGGGCTGGCGGGTCACCCAGTCCAGCGCTTCCTGGTAGGCGGCCTGCTCTTCTTCACCGATCAGGGCGGTCACGCCACCGGTCATGCCGGTGCCCCACACGTCCACGGCCACCGAGATGTAGCCGCGCTGGATCATGAACTTGTCCAGGCCGCCGATCAGCAAGGTGGTGTCCTTGCTGGCCACGTTGCCCAGGATCTGGCCCACGTCGATGCGGTAGGCCGTCTGCGTGAGGATGGCGGGGAACTTGCCGTTGACCGGGCGGCCCAGCCAGTCGGCCGGGACCGACACGCGCACGGCCATCTTCTTGCCCGACTTCAGGGTGATGAATTCCAGCGGCAGGGAGACCGCATTCGGGTGGCTTTCCGCCCGGGTGTAGGCCGTCCAGCGGGCCGCGCTGGTGGCCGGCAAGGCCTGCTGGGGCTGGCTCAGGCTGTTGCGGGTGCCCAGGGTGGTGCTGGTGGCGGTGAGCTGGGCCTGTGCGGCGGTGCCGGAAGCCATCAGGCCCAGCCCGCAGGCCAGGCTGGCGGCCAGACTCAGGGTGGATGCGAGAAACCGTGTGCGTGCCATGTCGTCTCCTCGTTCTTGGAAACGGTAATGATCTCTACTTAATTCGCCTGTCGCACATACGGACAGACCCTCGGCATGGCATGTCATGTGTTGTAGCGATAAGCGTTTGACGTGGTGCTGTTTGGCGGGGTGGAGGCCGTGACGCGAACACCGGGTGGGCGTAGAGTGCTGCCCCATGACACACGAGATGCTGGATGTGGAGCCACAGCCGCTGCAGGCCTGGAGCGGCCGCTTGCTGGGCGAATGGACACGCCTGTATGCCCCCGGGCGTGCCATGGTGCTGAGCTTCGGGCGTTCCGTGCCCTGGGCCGATGTGGCCGCGATGTGGGCCGGTGTGCAAGACGAATGGGGCTGGCCCGCACCGGGCATTGCCATCGATGGGCGGCAGGGCTATCAGCTGTGGTTCTCGGTGGCAGCCGCGGTGCCCGCCGCGATGCGCCGCCAGGCCATGGGCTGCCTGCTGCAGACCCTGCTGCCGCGCAGCCTTCCGCCTGAGCGCGTGCAGCCCGTGCGCGATGCGTGCCAGCCCTGGCCGCAGGCCCAAGGCGGCACGGTGCCGGCCAGCGTGCCCCAGGCTCTGCCTGCCGCAAATGCCCCGGCCGACGCAGACGGTGAGCGCTGGTCGGCCTTCGTGGCGCGTGACCTGGCCCCGGTGTTCGAAGGCAGCCCCTGGCTGGACCTGTCGCCCAGCCCGGAAGGCCAGGCCGACCTGCTGTCCCGACTGGCCCACATCGAACCGGCCGATTTCGAGGCGGTGGCCCGCCCCATGGACCCACCACTCATGCCTGCCGAACCGGCAGAGCCTGCGCCCTCTGCTTCGCCTGTGGGGGCCTCTGGCACACCCCATCCAGCCACCGACGACCCGCGAGCTTTCTTGCTGCGCGTGATGAACGACCCGCAGGTGTCCATGGCCTTGCGCATCCAGGCGGCATCGGCCTTGTTGCCGCATGTCGCAGCGCACAAGGAGCCGGTGTGAGTGATTGGCACGTGTACGAGCCCCGTCAGGGGCATGGCCTGGCGCACGACCCGTTCAATGCCATCGTGGCGCCGCGCCCGATTGGCTGGATCGCCACGCACGACGGGCAGGGGCACCACAACCTGGCGCCCTACAGCTTCTGCAACGCCTTCAACTACGTGCCGCCCATCGTGGGCTTTGCCAGCCTGGGCCGCAAGGACACCCTGCGCAACATCGAGCGCACGGGCGAGTTCGTGTGGAACGTGGTGAGCGAGCCGCTGGCCACCGCCATGAACACCAGCTGTGCCGCCGTGCCTCCGGAGGTCGATGAATTCGAGCTGGCTGCCCTCGCATGGCTGCCGTCACGGCATGTGCAGGCGCGGCGTGTGGCACACAGCCCGGCGCAGTTCGAGTGCAAGCTCACGCAGATCGTGCCCTTGCAGACGGCCGATGGCACGGCCCTGCCCACCTGGCTGGTGCTGGGTGAGGTGGTGTGTGTGCACCTGCACCGCAGCACCCTGGTCGAGGGCCGCTTCGACACCCTGGCGGCCCAACCCGTGCTGCGCGGTGGCGGCGGTGGCGATTACTTCACCCTGCAGCCGCAGGGCCTGTTCCAGATGAAGCGCCCGGCCTGATCAGCGCCTGATCAGCGGCACGACCAGTTCGTGCATGCCGACCTGGGGGTGCCGCTCGGCGGCATAAGGTGGCTGGGGCCAGACCCACAGCGTGTCGGGGAACAGGGCCCGCATGGCGTTGATGTCGCAATGGTAGGGCGGGCCTTCGATGCGCCCTTCCTGCAGGGCACCCGCGCGAGGGGCCTGCATGAACAGCGCATGCAAGGTGCCGCCCGGGCGCAGCCAGCGGTGAAGCTGCGCGGCATAGGCGGTCCAGTGGTCAGGGTGCAGGGCGCACAGGCAGGTCTGCTCGTGCACGGCGTCATAAGGCTGTGCAGGCTGGTGCAGCAGCACATCGGCCTGCTCGATCCGGGCCTGGCTTGCCACGATCCCCGCGGCCTGCAGCTTCGCCTGGGCTTCGGCCACGGCCGCGGGGGTGTAGTCCAGCCCTGTCACATCGAAGCCGGCGTGCGCCAGGGCCACCACTTCCCAACCCCGGCCACAACCCGGCACAGCCACCCGCGCACCCGGGGCCAGCGCGGGCCCGCTCTGGCCTTGCAGCCAGTTCAGCAGTTGCGGGTGCGGTGCGCCACGGTCCCAGCCGGTCTGCTGGGTTTCAAAGCGTGCTTGCCAGAAGTCGATGGTGGGGCCGGCCATGGGTGCCTGTCGAAGGTGGAACGCCGTCCCATGTTAGCCCTGGATGTTGCCGGGCACCGGCAAGGGGCCAATGAACACATCGCCCGGCCGGCAGCGGCTGTACTGTCGGCCATTGATGAGCCGGATGAAATATTCGTCGGCGCGCTTCTCACCAATCATCAAACGGGCGTGGTCGCCCCTGGGGGCATACCAGTACGCACCGGGGTGCAGCGACTCAGGGGCGGGTTCGTGGTGGGTCTGGATGGGGGGCAGCAAGGAAGCCATGGCACGGCAGGCAACAGGGTGGGTCAGCGGAGGGTGTCGAAGAGGGCGCGGGCCTGTGCGTGGCACAGCGGCGGCACCAGGCGGGCGTGGTAGTTGCCGTAGTAGGTGCCGAAGGCTGCCGAGGTGGGGTCGGTCGGGGCCTGGCCATTGACGCCATGCAGGGCCTGCACCACCGGGTCCACATCCACCACGGTCACATTGCGCACGCCGCGTGCACTGAAGTCGGTGGCCAGTGCGGCCTGGTTCACCGCGTACAGCACCGTGGGGTCGGCCGAGCCACCACAAAGCATCACGGGCGCCCGAGGGCTCCAGCCCAGCAGGTCGTTGGCGCGGGCGGCCAACAGCAGCGGGTGGTCGTCACGCGTGGCGATGTCCTGCAGGTAGGCAGGTTGCATGAGCGCATCGCGCACCTGGGTGGGTGTTTCGCCCAGCCCACCGGGCAATGCGCCCGAAGCCAGCAGGCTGGTGAAGCTGGCGCCCGCGCCAGGCAGCAGGGTCTCGATGCCAGGGGCGTAGGGCGTGCGGAACACCTGGTCGATCTGGGTGTACAGGTTGCCATAGACCTGTTGCCAGCCGCGCACCATCAGGGGCACGAAGAACTGATAGCCGGCGATCACCACGGGCTGACGCCAGCCCGCTGACAAGGCATAGGGGCCCGACAGGTGCGCGGCGCCCACCACCTGGATTTCCGACGCCAGCGAAGCTTCGGCTGCACGCTGCGTGGCCGCCGAGGCATGGCCGCCTTGGGAATAGCCACTGAGCATCACGCGGCCCGACAGCTGCAGCCCATGCTGGGCCGCTGCATGCCGCGCTGCACGGATCGCGTCGATCACGGTCGATGCTTCGCTTTCGGCGTGCAGGTAGGGGTGGTAGGGCAGGGCCGAGCCTGCATGGCCCAGGTAATCGCTGGCCACCACGGCATAGCCCTGTGCCGCGTACAGACCGATCAGCAAAGAGGTTTCGGCATCGCTGGCACTGGCCAGAGTGCGGCTGCGGTTGACATCGGTGCCGCGCGCGTAGGCCATCAAGGGTGCGGGGGTGGTGCAGGCGCCGGTGGGCACGAGCAGCACACCGGTGGCGTTGTTCATCTG
>JBEGRT010000425.1:0-5919 GCA_041180305.1 Pseudomonadota bacterium | reverse complement strand
GCCGGTGTGGCGCTGGCCGATGCGCAGGGGCAGACCTGGCAGGTGGCGCCCTTCAGTGTGCTGCAGACCCGCATCACGCGGCAGAACCTGCCGGCGCGCCTGCTGCAGACCCAGCCCGCCGATTTCATCGCCTACGACCTGCTGCAATGGCAAGGCTCGGACCTGCGCACGCAGCCCCAGCACCAGCGCCGGGCCCTTCTGGAGGCCGAAGCCGCGCCCCGCCTGGCCCTGACGGTGTCGCCTCTGGTGAGCAGCACGGTGGCCCCCGAAGGCGGCTGGCTCGCGCTGGCAGCCGCCCGCCTGCAGGCCCGCACCCTGGGCGTGGAAGGCCTGATGCTCAAGCACCGCGAAGGCGCGTACGGCCAGGGCCGCGCCCGCACGGGCGGCCCCTGGCACAAGTGGAAGCTCGACCCGCTGTCGGTCGATGCGGTGCTGATCTATGCGCAGGCCGGACACGGGCGCCGCGCCAGCCTCTACACGGACTACACCTTCGCCGTGTGGAGCCGCCCGCCCACCGGCCCCGATGAAGTCACCGCCGTGCAAGAGGCCATCGCGCGTCGGGAACCTCCCACCCCGCAAGGGCTGCAACTGGTCACCTTCGCCAAGGCCTACTCGGGCCTGACCGACGACGAGATCAAGGCCCTGGACACCATCATCCGCCGCGACACGGTCGACAAGTTCGGCCCGGTGCGCAGCGTGCGTCCCACCCAGGTCTTCGAGATCGGCTTCGAGGGCCTGCAGGCGTCCGGACGGCACAAAAGCGGCGTGGCCGTGCGCTTCCCACGCATCCTGCGCTGGCGGCATGACAAACCGCTGCACGAGGCCGATACCCTGGACAACCTCAAGGCATTGGCCCGTCAAAACAGTTTGCATGGCATGGACAAAACGCCCTGAGCGGCGATACCACCTGACCTCAAGGGATTTGTCCTGTACGCGGCGAGCACAAAGTGGGCAGGCAAGGTAGCATCGCGCCCATCACATGTCCAACAGGTCGAAGGCCTGACCACCTCATGAGCACCCCTCCTCTGCGCGCCGTCAGCACCAGCCCTGACCCCACCGCCCCGTCCACCGACGAGGGCACCCCGGTGTCGGTGAAGATCCGCGAGCGCATCAAGGCCGCTCAGCGCCGCTTCCACGCCAACGACAACATCGCCGAATTCATCGAGCCCGGTGAACTCGAGGCCCTGCTCGACGAGGTGCAAGGCAAGATGAAGGGCGTGCTGTCCAGCCTGGTGATCGACACCGACAGCGACCACAACACCCAGGACACGGCCCGTCGCGTGGCCAAGATGTACCTCAACGAGATCTTCAAGGGCCGCTACCACGCCGCGCCCTCGGTCACGGAATTCCCCAATGTGGAGCGCCTGAACGAGCTGATGATCGTGGGCCCCATCACCGTGCGCAGCGCCTGTTCGCACCACCTGTGCCCCATCATCGGCCGGGTGTGGATCGGCATCATGCCCAATGAGCATTCCAACCTGATCGGCCTGTCGAAATACGCCCGCCTGATCGACTGGATCATGAGCCGCCCGCAGATTCAGGAAGAGGCCGTCACCCAGGTGGCCGACCTGCTGCACACGCGCATGAACCCCGATGGCCTGGCCGTGGTCATGGAAGCCGACCACTTCTGCATGCACTGGCGTGGCGTGAAGGACATGGATTCCAAGATGATCAACAGCGTGATGCGCGGCTCCTTCCTGAAGGACCCCAACCTGCGCCGCGAATTCCTGTCACTCGTCAACCAGAAGAAGGGCTGAGCCATGCTGGTTCGTTTGCTTTATGCCAGCCGCGCCCATCAGAGCCTCAGCCCCGAGGTGATCGATTCGGTGCTGGCCATCTCGCGCCGCAACAACACCGGCCTGGGCGTGACCGGTCTGCTGTGCCACAGCGGGGACATCTTCATGCAGGTGCTCGAAGGCGGCCGCGACGCCGTGAACCAGCTGTACAGCCGCATCTGCTCCGACCCGCGCCACACCGACGTGATCCTGCTGCACTACGAAGAGATCAGCGAACGCCGCTTTGCCGGCTGGACCATGGGCCAGGTGAACCTGGCGCGTGTGAACCCCTCGACCCTGCTGAAGTATTCCGAGCGCCCCGTGCTCGACCCCTATGCGGTGTCGGGCAAGGTGTCGATGGCGCTGCTGGAAGAGCTGATCGCCACCGCCTGCATCGTGAGCCGCGCCAACTGAGTCCCGGAGCATGAGCACTCAGGCCCTGGGGCCGGCACCGCGCTGGCTGATGGGCGTGGATTTTTCCTGCGCGCCCGACGCCCGCAAGCCCATCACCGTGGCCTGGGGCGAGCGGCGTGGCGCCGTGCTGAGGCTGGAGCGCCTGGACGCCCTGCCCTCGCTCGATGACTTCGCCGCCTTGCTGACCCCCACGCACGAACGTGCGGCCGCCGGCTGGTTGGGCGGCTTCGACTTCCCCTTCGGCCTGCCACGCGTGTTCGTCGATGCCCTGGTGGCCCACGGGCTGCCCGAGGCCGCCCCCAAGGCCGGACAGCCCGCCTGCGACGCCCTGGTTCGGGCCCTGCATGCCCACTGCACCGACCGCCAGGGCTTTCAGGCCCTGATCGACGGCTGGGGCACGCAATGGGGGGCCGGCACGCGCCCCGACAAACTGCCCCACCGCGCGGCCGACCTGGCAATGCCCGGCACGCAAAGCACCAGCCCCTTGCAGACCCGTTACGTGCCGGTGGGCAAGATGTATTTCGAAGGCCTGCACCGCCTGGTGATGGCCGATGTGGCCCTGCCCGGCTTGCGTCAGCCTGATGGCGACCACGGTGCCGAGGCCTTGGGCACGCGCCTGGCTTTCGAGGCCTACCCTGGCCTGCTGGCCACCGAGGTGCTGGGCAAGCGCAGCTACAAGAGCGACGACAAGGCCCGCCAGGACCCCGACCGCCTGATGGCGCGCCTGACCCTGATCGACGCGCTGGAACAGGGCCGCACCCGCCTGGGCCTGCGCCTGAAACTCAGCCCCGCACAGCGCGACCACCTGGCCAGCGACGCCAAAGGTGACCGCCTGGACGCCGTGCTGTGCCTGCTGCAGGCCGGTTGGGCCGACCTGCAACGCGAGGCCGGCGACCCGCGCTGCGGCCTGCCGCCCGGGATGGACCCGGTCGAAGGGTGGATACTCACGGCATGAGCACCGTTGAAGTTTCGAATTCCCGCCCCTCCGTCACCCCTGTCACCGTTGAAGGCCAGCCCGGCCTGACCCTGGCCCTGCCCGATGGCAGCCACGCCACCGTGCTGCTGCATGGTGCCCACGTGCTGTCGTGGCACGCTGCGGGCTGGGGTGAACAGCTGTACCTGTCGCCTGCGGCGGGCCTGGGGGCGCTGCAAAGCGGCCAGGCCATCCGGGGCGGCGTGCCCGTCATCTTTCCGCAATTCGAACTCAAGGGCCCCGACACCTCGCTGCCCCGCCACGGCCTGGCCCGCCAGCGCGCCTGGACCCTCGACAGCCAGCAGGTGGGCCGCGACCATGCCCTGGTCACGCTGCTGCTGCGTGACGACCCCATCACGCGCGCCTACTGGCCGCACGGCTTCGCGCTGGAGCTGACCGTGAGTCTGGCCCCCCAGCGGCTGGACCTGGAACTGCACATCACCAACACCGGCGACACGGCCTGGCCGTTTTCGGCCGCGCTGCACACCTACCTGGGCGTCAGTGAGCTGACCCAGGTGCGCCTGCAGGGCCTGGAAGGCTGCCATTTCCAGGATGCGGTGACCGGTGGTGAGCACCTCGAAGACCACCCGGAAAAACGCTTTGCCGGCGAGATGGACCGCATCTACGCGCAAGTGCCGCGTTCGCTGCTGCTGCGCGATGGCCCGCGCCGCCTGACCCTGGAAAGCGAAGGCTTTGAAGACGCCGTGGTGTGGAACCCGGGGCCGGACAAGTGCGCCGCTCTGAAGGACATGCCCGCCGATGGCTGGCGCCAGATGCTGTGCGTGGAAGCCGCGCAGGTGATGAACCCGCCCATGCTGGAGGCCGGTGACAGCTGGACCGGCCGCCAGAGCCTGGTCCTGCCAGATTGAGCGCCAACCGCGCGGGCTGATCCGCCCGGGTTTGCGCCGGGCTCAGGCCCCGCCGAGCAAGGTGCGAATGTCGGCCAGCCAGGGCTCGACGCCCATGCCGTAGCGCGTGAACAGGCGTGCGCGGCCCTGGGCGTCGAACACGAAACTGCCGGCCGTGTGGTCCAGCGTGTAGCCACTGCCCTCGGCCGCCGGCACCTTCTGGTAGAACACCTTGAAGGCCTTGGCCACGGTGGCGGTCTGATCGACCGTGCCCCGCAGGGCCACGAACGACGGGTCCATGCCCTGCACATAGGGCGTGAGGATCTCGGGCGTGTCGCGTTCCGGGTCCAGGCTCACGAAAATGGCCTGCAGCTTGCTGCCCTCGGGGCCCAGCTTGCGCTTGATCTCGGCCAGCTCGGCCATGGTGGTCGGACACACATCGGGGCACTGGGTGTAGCCGAAGAACACCACCACCACCTGCCCCTTGAAATCGGCCAGCGTGCGCACACGCCCCTGGCTGTCGGGCAACTTCAGGGCGGCACCGTAATCGGCGCCGGTGATGTCCACGCTGTTGAAATGCGGGCCCGAAGGCTTGAGCGGGTTCCAGTTGCCATCACAGCCCGCCAGCAGGGCCGGGCCGCCCACCGATGCCCCCCAGATCAGGGCTGCTGCACCGCGCGTGCCACGCTGAAGCCACTGGCGGCGTGAAACAGCTGGAACAGGGTGGGCACGGCGCTCAACGGGCATGGGTCACAACCAGAGGTAATGATCGACCAGCAAGGCAGCGAACAGCAGCATCAGGTGGACGATGGAAAAGCGGAAGGTCTGGCGGGCCAGCTGATCGCTGTACTGCCGCCACAGCCGCCAAGCATAGACCACGAACCACACGCCCAGCACCAGTGCGCTGACCAGGTAGATGCGTCCGCTCATGCCGTACACATAAGGCAGCAAGGTGCCCGGCAGCAGCAGCACGGTGTAGAGCAGCACCTGCAGGCGCGTGTAGGCATTGCCATGCGTGACCGGCAGCATGGGCAGCCCCGCCTTGGCATAGTCGTCGACCCGGTACAGGGCCAGGGCCCAGAAGTGCGGCGGCGTCCACAGGAAGATGATCAGGAACAGGATCAGCGCCTCGGGACCGACATCGCCGGACATGGCGGCCCAGCCGAGCACCGGCGGCATCGCGCCCGACGCACCACCGATCACGATGTTCTGCGGCGTGAGCGGCTTGAGGATGACGGTGTAGACGATGGCATAGCCCACGAAGGTGGCCAGCGTGAGCCACAGCGTGAGCGGGTTGACGAACAGGTACAGCAGCGCGGCGCCTGCGGCACACAGCACGGCAGCGAACACCAGGGCCTGGGTGCGGCTGAGCTCGCCACGGGCGGTGGGACGCCACGCGGTGCGCTTCATGCGGGCATCGATTTCCTGTTCGATCAGGCAGTTGAAGGCTGCCGCGGCACCGGCCACCAGCCAGATGCCCGCGCAGGCCGCCAGCGCCACCAGGCACTGATCGGCCGTTGGCACACCAGGCACGGCCAGCAGCATGCCGATCACGGCACAGAACACGATCAGCTGCACCACGCGGGGCTTGGTGAGCACATAGAACTGCCGCCAGAGCGACAGCTGCGAGGGCCTGGCGTTGGCCGTCACCTGCACGGGGGCGGAGGATGTGGCTGCCATGTCAAGCTCCTTTCGGGGTCAGGTTCAGCGGTGCCGGGGCACACCTTGGGGCCTCGGCCGTGCGCACCGCAGGCACCACGGCCATGCGTGTGAGGAAGGCCACCATCAGCGCGGCGCCCGTGGTGTGGGCCAGTGCGGCCAGCAGGGGCCAGTCCAGCACCACATTGGTCAGGCCCGACAGCAACTGCCAGGCCAGCAGGCCCAGCAGGCATCGGGCATCTCGGCGGCT
>JBEGRT010000424.1:0-4470 GCA_041180305.1 Pseudomonadota bacterium | reverse complement strand
TGCATGGCAGCCAGGGCCACAGCGGGCGCGGTGTTGCGGCCCGCGGGTTCCAGCAGCAGGCTGGCCGGCGCGGCCTTGAGTTCGCGCAACTGATCCAGCACCAGGAAGCGGTGTTCCTCGTTGCCCACGACACATGGGCTGTTCACCTCGATGTCTGGCGAGGCCAGATCCTGCAATCGGAGATGCGCCTGTTGAAACAGGGTCTGCGTCCCCCCCAGGGCGAGAAACTGTTTGGGATACAAGGCTCTCGACAGCGGCCACAACCGGGTGCCAGAACCACCGGCCATGATCACGGGAACCACATTCAGAGCACTCATTTCACCACCTTGCATTCTTGAATCACTGCGATTTTCAGGGCGCAGACACTCATCCCTCAAAGCCTTGAGGATTCTTCACTTGCCAACGCCAGGAATCGGCGCACATCGCGTCCAGACCCCGACGAGCCTTCCAGCCCAGCAATTCTTCGGCCAGGCTCGGGTCGGCATAACAACTGGCCACGTCACCGCTGCGGCGGGGAGCAAACACCAGAGGCACCTGCCGACCGCTGACACGCTCATAGGCGCGAGCCACTTCCACCACACTGTAGCCTTGCCCGGTCCCCAGATTGACGGTGACCGATCGGTCGGTCCGCGCCATGAAACTCAGGGCTGCCACATGGCCTTCGGCCAGATCGCACACGTGGATGTAATCACGAACGCCGGTACCGTCTGGCGTGTCGTAATCATTGCCAAAAACATTCAGGTGGGGACGCCGGCCGACCGCCACCTGGGCCACATAGGGCATCAGGTTGTTCGGCACGCCCCGCGGGTCTTCGCCGATGGCACCGCTTTCGTGAGCCCCCACCGGATTGAAATAGCGCAGACAGGCCACCTTCAACGTGGGCACGAAGCGCTGCAGATCCGACAGCAACTGCTCGCCCAGCAATTTGGTCTGACCATAGGGATTGGTGGCCGTCAGAGGTGTATCCTCCCGGATGGGAAGCACCTCGGGTTCTCCGTACACCGTGGCAGAGGAACTGAACACGATGTGGCGACATGCATGACGCTGCATCGCATGGCACACCGCCATCAGCCCCCCCAGGTTGTTGTCGAAATAGCGCTGCGGCTGCTCGACCGACTCCCCCACCGCCTTCAACGCAGCGAAATGGATGACGGCGCGGATGCCTCCCAACGATCGACCGAGTGCGAACGCACGATCCAGCGCATCGGCATCGCGCACATCGCCATGCTCGAAATGCGTCTGCCGCCCCCCCTCCAGCGCCGACAAACGGTCGAGCACCTTGGGTGAACTGTTGCTGAGGTTGTCAATGCCGACCACCTCGTAACCAGCGGCCCACAGCGCCAGCCAAGTGTGCGAGGCAATGTAACCGGTTGCCCCCGTGAGCAGCACACAGCCCAGATTGTTCGAATCGCGCATGTCGGGAACGATCAATCCAGTGTCAGGCTGGCCGTACAACCAAGGGCTTCACCTTTGTAAGACGGGCCGAGGCGCGACTTGCCGCGAGAGTAGGCCTGGAGGTTGCAGCCCATCGACACCATCCGGTAAGGCTGGAAGCTGAAGCCGGTGTTCAGCCCCACGGTGTCCACGCTCGCTTTTTCAAACCCGCTGATGTCGTTGAGCTGGGTGACGCTGGTGCTGGACGCATTGAGCACATTCGAATACTGGCTGTACGACATGCCGGCCGCAAGCTTCACCTTGCTGGTCAGCGAATACCGCAAGCTGGCGCTCAGCGTGTTGGTCAGCAGGTTCTGCGTGGGGTTGCTGAAAGAGGCCACCGTTGTCGCATCAGACTGGACGCTGATGGATGTGCCCTGCCCCGCGTTGGACGTGTCGCGCGAGAAAGAGACGCCGTAAGACGTACGGCCGCCCGGGGTGAAATCCCAACTGAGCGAGCCGGTCACGCCATCGAAATCGAAGCCCTGAGTGCCAGGCCTTCTCTCTCGCGAGAAGGCCACAGAGCCCCGCAGGTTGGTGTACCCGGACACGAACCAGGACGTGTTGAGGTCGATGTCGGACCGGTTGATCTTGCGCGCAGCCGTGGTGATGTTCACCAGTTCCACATCAGAGCGCTTGTACCCGAGGTCGAAGCTCACCCGGTCAGAGGGGTTGTAGCGCACACCGACACGCCCGCCCACCTGCTGCTTGTCCTGCTCACGGGTGAGGCTGTACTCGGTCTTGCTGGTCTGGAGGCTTGCCGTGCCGCCCAGGCGGCTGTACAGACCATGAAGCAGGTAGGCCGAGGCTGTTCGGGTGGAAATGTCTTGCGCCTGACGAACACCGCTCTGCTCGTCGGGGTTCTGGAGTGACTTGCCCGCCTGAGCCGCCAGCGCACCGTAACTGTTGGCCCCGATCGACGAGCTCAAGCTGGCAGCCACCGAATAACCGTCGTTGCTGAACTGCTTGTAGTTGCGGTTGCGTTGCGCGGTGCCGGTGGCCGACAGCGTGTAGCGCTGGCGCCCGTATGACTTGTCCAGCGCCAGGGTCAGCGAAGTGGCAGACACCAGCTCGGATTTCTTGGCATTGTCGTTACGCAGGTAATTGTTGTCGTACGACACCGATTCCGACACCGTCACGCTCAGCGGGTCGATGCCTGCCTGAGCTGAGCTGCCGATCAAGGTCAGGGTGCTCAGGGCCACGGCCCGGCCGCTCCATGCTGTGCGTGCCAGATTGAACTTCGACATGAGGGTTCTCCGAGATTCGGCCCCAGGGGGGCACTCAGTACGCGTTGCGGTCAAACACCATCAGTCGAATGGTGCGAACGATGATTTGCAGATCCAGCCCCAGCGACCAGTTGCGCAGGTATTCAAGGTCGTATTCGACACGGCCCTGCATCTTTTCGATGGTGTCGGTCTCGCCACGATAACCATTGACCTGGGCCCAGCCTGTGATACCGGGCTTGACCTTGTGACGCACCATGTAGGCCTTGATCAGGCGGCGGTACTCTTCGTTATGCGCCACGGCATGCGGACGTGGCCCGACGATGCTCATTCGCCCTTGCAGCACGTTGATGAACTGAGGCAATTCGTCCAGCGAGGTCTTGCGGATGAATGCACCGAACGGTGTGATGCGAGGGTCACCCTTGGTGGCCTGCTTGACCACGGTGCCGTTGTCCATGACACGCATCGACCTGAACTTGTAGACGATGATTTCCTCGCCATCCAGGCCATTGCGACGCTGGCGGAAGATGACCGGGCCAGGGGAAGACAGCTTCACACCAGCGGCCAGCAGCAACAAGATGGGCGAAATCAGCACCAGGATGATGCTGGCCAGAACGATGTCCGACAGGCGCTTCACCAGGCCATTGGTGCCCGTGAAAGGTGTTTCGCAGATGCCCACCACGGGCACGCCATTGAGGTCTTGCAGGCGCCCCTGGATGATGCTGATGCCAAAGACATCGGGCACGAAATACAGAGAGGCGGTCGTGCCCTGCACCGCTTCAAGCAACTCGACGATGCGAGGCTGCGAACACAGCGGCAGCGTGATGTAGACCTCGTGGATGCCGTGGGCGTAGACGTAATTGGCCACGTCACGCAGACCGCCGAGGCGCATGCTGATGGCTTCAGGCAACACCCGACTGTCGGTACGGTCGTCGAAATAACCCACAAACTCGTGGCTGACATCACGCTGACTCTGCAAGGCTCGGGCCACTTTGCCGCCCAGTGGGCCTGCACCGACCACGATCACGCGGCGCCGAGCATCCGGCAAGGCGGCACGGTGGTTGATGACGCCCTTGCCCACCATGGTGAGCATCCACTGGATCAGCGGGGTCAGCACACCCCACGCCAGGATGACATTCGATTCGAAGAACACCAGCGAATTGGTCGCATACCCGCACAGCCACAGAATGGCCAGCATCGACACCCAGGACGACAGGATGTCGACCACCATTTCGGTGCGATTGTCGGAAAAACGATTGCGCCCGGGAAAAGTGAGCGCAAACACGAGCAGACAAAGCGCCAACGATGCGCGCTGGACGGGCTCGTTGTACCAGGCCATCACGCCCAGGTAGGTTGCAACCGTGACCGCCGGCTCCAGGAACGCCGCCACGAAGGCCGTGACGGACTGCGGCGCGTTGAAGAAAGTCCGGTTGTAGTTGCGATTGTTGAACATTGTGGAAAGGGGTGCGCCCTGCCACGCAGACCGCCATGCAGGGATAGCCTGGGATTGTGGCGCAAAAAAATTACAGCTTTCCCCCTCGTTTGACGGCCGTGACCCGGCGTTACAACAGCACACACAGGGTTGTCAGCGAGGGGTCTAACCCTCGGTCGGGCCGCTGCTTCTACAATGAGGCATGGTCGAAACTCTCACGTCCGGGCTGACCGAAGCCCTCGTCGCACGCCTGATCCTGCTGGCCAACCATGTGGTGAGCAGTGAACCGGTGGCCATGCAGAAGCTGCAGCCCTTTGCGGGCCGTCAGATCGTGGTCACGGTCACATCGTCGGCATCGAACACCCCCTGGCTGAAACCGCT
>JBEGRT010000423.1:0-2850 GCA_041180305.1 Pseudomonadota bacterium | reverse complement strand
TCAGTGGGTTCTGCGCGTTTGGGCGCACGCGCGGCCGTCTTGCGGGCGGTCCAGGCGCCATGGGCGACCACGCCCGTCAGCACCACACCACCCAGCAGTGCCAGGCCCAGAGTCAGAGAGTTGCTCATTGCTTGAAATTCCATCGATCAGGCGGCCTGGGCCATGCCCATGGCCGCCTCCATGTCCACCGCCACGATGCGGGAGACACCTTGTTCCTGCATGGTCACGCCCACCAGCTGCTCGGCCATTTCCATCGCGATCTTGTTGTGGGAAATGAAGAGGAACTGCGTGCCTGACGACATGCTCTTGACCAGTCGGGCGTAACGCTCGGTGTTGGCGTCGTCCAGCGGCGCATCCACTTCGTCCAGCAGGCAGAAAGGTGCGGGGTTGAGCTGGAAGATCGCGAACACCAGGGCGATCGCCGTGAGTGCTTTTTCGCCACCTGACAGCAGGTGGATGGTGCTGTTTTTCTTGCCGGGCGGGTGGGCCATGACCTGCACGCCTGCGTCCAGGATTTCGTCGCCGGTCATGACCAGCTTGGCGCTGCCCCCGCCGAACAGGCTGGGGAACATGCGCCCGAAGTGCTCGTTGACCGTGTTGAAGGTGCTGCCCAGCAGGTCGCGGGTTTCCAGGTCGATCTTGTGGATCGCGCCTTCCAGGGTCTGGATGGCGTCCAGCAGGTCGGCCGATTGCGAATCCAGGAAGCCCTTGCGCTCACGCGCGGCCGTCAGTTCATCCAGCGCAGCCAGGTTCACGGCGCCCAGGCTGTTGATCTCGCGCTGAATGCGGTCGATCTCGCTTTGCAGGCCATACAGCTTGACCCCATCGGCTTCAATGCCAGCGGCCAGGGCTTCCAGGTCGACCTGCGCGGCCACCAGTTGCTCCATGAACTGGGCACCGCCCAGCGTGGCGGCCTGCTCTTCCAGCTGCAGCTTGGTGATCTGGTCACGCAGGGGCTGCAGGCTGCGCTCGGCCACCATGCGCTGTTCGTCGGCCCGGCGCATCTGTGCGGCCAGGTCGTCGTAGCGGCTGCGGGCCTGGGCCAGAAGACCCTCTTTTTCGAGCTTGATGGCCAGCGCTTCGTCCAGCCCGGTCTGGGCGGCGGCATCGCTGAAACGGGCCAGTTCTTCGTGCAGCGTGGCCGCAGAGGCCTCGTTGGCCCGGATCTGCTGCGCCGCGGTTTCGATGGCACGCTGCAACTCGCCCCGGCGCGAGGCCAGCGAACGGGCACTGAACTGCGCTTCCTGGGCCTGACGCTCCAGCGTGCGGGCCTGTTCACGGGCCTGACCCAGCTTGCGTTCGGCCTCGATCACGGCTTCTTCCAGCTGAGCGTGGCGCTCCTGCGCATCGGCCAGGCTGAGGTCGAGCTCTTCGAAGCGGGCTTCGCCGGTGGCGCGGCGCTCCTGCAGGTCGTCAAGTTGGGCGTCGATTTCGGCCAGCTCTTCGGCGATCTGGCCCGCACGCGCCGAGGTCTGCTCGGCCTGCTGGGTCAGTCGCAGCACCTCCACCTGCAGCTGGTGATGGCGCTGTTGTTGCTCGCTGGTGTCACGGCGGGCCTGACCGAGGCGCTGCGAGGCATCGGTGCAGGCGGCTTCGGCGCGCACCAGGGCGGCCCGGGCGTCATCGGCCAGCAGCACCTGCGCCCTGACCTGCTTGTCGAGGTTCTCGATTTCCTGGGCGCGGGCCAGCATGCCTGCCTGCTCGGAGTCTGGCGCATAAAAGCTCACGGCGAACGGGCTGACTGCATGGCCGGCCGGCGTCATGATCACCTCGCCATGGGTGAGCTTGCTGCGGTTGGCCAGGGCCTCGTCCAGGCTGGCGGCCGTGTACACGCCTTCCAGCCAGTCATTCAGCAGGGCCTTGAGGCTGGCATCGCCCAGGCGCAGGCGGTCTGACAGGCGGGCCAGCGTGTGGTGCGTGTTGTCGATGCCGCCTGGCGGCAGGCTGTAGAAGGCCAGCTTGGCGGGTGGCGCGTCCTGCTCGAAGGCCCGCACGATGTCGACACGGCCCACTTCCAGGGCGTTCATGCGCTCACGCAGGGCCGATTCCAGCGCGGTTTCCCAGCCGGTGTCGATCTGCACCTTGCGCCACAGGCCTTGCAGGCTGTCCAGGCCGTGGCGGGCCAGCCAGGGCTTGAGCTTGCCTTCGGTTTGCACCTTGTCCTGCAGGGCGCGAAGCGCCTCCAGGCGGGCCACCAGTTCGGCATGACGCGCTTGCTGGGTGTTGCTGTCGTCCTGACGGGCCTTGCGGGCGTCTTCCAGGCTGGGCACGGTCTCGCTCAATTCACCCAGCCGGGCCTCCAGAACGGCCAACTGCCCTTCGCTGGCTTCAGCCTGACGGCGCAAATCGGTCAGACGGGCCTCATCAGGCGTGGCCAGGCCTTTTTGTTCCGTGGCCAGTCGCTCGCGGCGCAGGTTCAGCTGGCGGGCCTGGTCGTCCAGGTTGCGCGATTCGGCCGCCAGCAGCTGAATTTGCTGCTGCACCTGGGCCGCCACCCCGCGCTGCTCGTTGGCCTTTTGCGTGGCGGCGCGCACGGCATCTTCCAGAGCGGGCACCTGCGCGGCCAGCTCTTCGGCCTGTGCGGCCAGGATTTCCGATTGCTCTTCAGCCGCCACCATTTTCTCGGCCAGCTCTTCCAGCTCGATCTCGGCCATGGCGCGGCGCTCGGCCCACTGGTCGTTCTGGCCTGTCAGTTCGGCCAGGCGCTGCTCGGTGCGCTGGCGGCCTTCGACCACATAGCGAATGCGCTCTTCCAGCCGGCTGACTTCCAGCGCTGCCTCGGCCAGGGCACCCTGGGCCGCGTGCAGTTCGTCGCTGGCCGCGTAGTGGGCCTGGCGCACGTGCTCCAGC
>JBEGRT010000422.1:0-3028 GCA_041180305.1 Pseudomonadota bacterium | reverse complement strand
GAGATCAAGGGCGGCGGTTGCGTGGACAACCGCCGCAGCAGCCGCCGCTGAACACCAGCGTCTGGTGCATGACAAAGGCCGCCCACGGGCGGCCTTTTGCTTGGGGGCGTATTGGCCGCCTCAGGCCGTGACCACCTCGGCGCGCAGCGAGTGCGGGTAGGCGTGCACGATCTTCACGTCGATCAGCTGGCCCACCAGGCGCTCACGCAGGGCCTGGGTGGGGCCGGCCGGGAAGTTGACGATGCGGTTGCACTCGGTGCGGCCCATCAGCTCGGAGGGGTCCTTGCGGCTGGGGCCTTCCACCAGGATGCGCTGCACCGTGCCCACCAGCATCTGGCTGTAGCGCTGCACATTGCTTTCCAGGTAGGCCTGCAGGGTCTGCAGGCGCTTGAGCTTGACCTCGTGCGGGGTGCTGTCTTCCAGGGCGGCAGCCGGTGTGCCCGGGCGTGCGCTGAAGATGAAGCTGAACGAGGCGTCGAACTCGATGTCGGTGGCCAGCTTCATGAGCTTGTCGAAGTCTTCGTCGGTTTCACCCGGGAAGCCCACGATGAAGTCGGACGAAATGCGGATGTCCGGGCGCACGGCGCGCAGCTTGCGGATGGTGCTCTTGAACTCCAGGGCCGTGTAGCCACGCTTCATGGCCATCAGGATGCGGTCCGAGCCATGCTGCACCGGCAGGTGCACGTGGTTGACCAGCTTGGTGGTCTTGCCGTAGACGTCGATCAGGCGCTGGCTGAACTCGTTGGGGTGGCTGGTCGTGAAGCGGATGCGCTCGATGCCGGGGATCTCGGCCACGTACTCGATCAGCATGGCGAAGTCGGCGATGTCCGGGCCTTCACCGATCAAGCCGCGGTAGCCGTTCACGTTCTGGCCCAGCAGCGTCACTTCCTTGACGCCCTGGTCGGCCAGGTCGGCCACCTCGGTCAGCACGTCTTCGAAGGGGCGCGACACCTCTTCGCCGCGGGTGTAGGGCACCACGCAATAGCTGCAGTACTTCGAGCAGCCTTCCATGATCGACACGAAGGCCGAGGCGCCTTCCTTGCGCGGGGGCGGCAGGTGGTCAAACTTCTCGATCTCGGGGAAGGAGATGTCGACCTGCTGGCGCTTGCTGGCCTGGCGCTGGGCCAGCATCTGCGGCAGGCGGTGCAGCGTTTGCGGGCCGAAGACCACGTCCACATAAGGCGCGCGTTCGATGATGGCCGCGCCTTCCTGGCTGGCCACACAACCGCCCACGCCGATCATCACGCCCTTGTCCTTCAGGTGCTTGACACGACCCAGGTCGGAGAACACCTTCTCCTGGGCCTTCTCGCGGATCGAGCAGGTGTTGAACAGGATCAGGTCGGCCTCTTCCGGGTTGTCGGTGGGCGTGTAGCCCTGGGCCGCGTTCATCACGTCCGACATCTTCGACGAGTCGTACTCGTTCATCTGGCAGCCGTAGGTCTTGATGTAGACCTTCTTGCCGGCGGCAGCCGCCACGGGGGTGGCATCGGTGGCCGTGTCGGTTGCAGTGCTGGCGGCCACATCGGCGGTGGCGGGCAGGTCGTTCAGGTTCACGGTCGCCTGACCGGGCAGGGGGGCATTCATGTCACTTTGTCCAGGTGCGGGTCACGGGGTCGAAGCTCCACTTCGACGCCTGTTCAGGGGTTTCAGGCCACAGCTTGGCCAGTTCGTCGGCGCGCAGGATCCACACCTCGTGCACCAGGCCGTACAGGTCGGTGCTGTAGTTCACCTTCAGGGCCGTGCCGGCCACCAGGCTGGGCATGACCAGGGTGTTGTCAGCGGCCTTGATGCGGGCGCCAGGCGCCATGCGCACGGCGACCTTGCCCACGGTGGCCTCGGGCCAGTTGCCCACGGTCAGCACGCCGCGCAGCGAGGCTTTGGGCAACTCGCGCGGCATCAGCAGGGTGGTGCTGCTTTGGGCCAGAGCGGGGGCCCAGGCGGCCAGGCCCATGGCGACGAGGCTGGCGCCTGTCAGCGTGTGAGTCAGCGCACGCGTGAGGGCGCTGCGCCGGTTCAGGGGCGCTGTGTGACAGCGGTTCATGGTGTAGATCCAGAGGCTGTGAAAGAGGGCGATTCTAGCGAAGCGCCTTCCCGGCCACAACGTCAGGCCACAACGTCCGTCTGTGGGGCTCAGTGCGTCTGGTTCAGTTGGGCCAGCCGCTCGGGCGTGCCCACATCCACCCACAGCCCGCTGTGGTGCTCGCCGCTCAGGCGGCCCGCGTCGATGGCGCGCTCCAGGCAGGGGCGCAAGGCGGCCTTCTCGCCCACCGTCAGGCCATCGACCATGGCTGGGCGGTACAGCCCGATGGTGGAATAGGTCAGGCCCGCCGGGCCATCGGCCGTGCGGCGCTGGATGCGGCCTTCGGCATCGAGCACGAAATCGCCCTGGGGGTTGTGCGGCGGGTTGTCCACCATCCACAACTGGCCCCAGTCGTCGCCTGCTGCAAACACCGCGGCGGCTTCGGGGTCGAAACGGAAGTCAGGCACGAACACATCGCCGGCCAGCACCCAGAAAGCGTCGCCCAGCAGCGGCAGGGCCTTGGCCATGCCCCCGGCGGTTTCCAGCGCGCCACCGTGGTCCTGCCCCTCGTGCGAATAACGGATGCGCAGGCCCCAGCGGCTGCCGTCGCCCAGGCGCGGGGCGAACTGCTCTTCCAGGTGGGCGGTGTTGATCACCACCTCGCGCACGCCGTCGCGGGCCAGCGCCTCCAGGTGCCATTCGATCAGGGCCTTGCCCCGCACCTCCAGCAGCGGCTTGGGGGTGTGATCGGTCAGGGGGCGCATGCGTTCGCCGCGACCAGCGGCCAGGATCAGGGCAGGCAGGTTCATGCACGGATTATCCCGTGGCTGCGCGACACGCTGGGCGACTGATCGTTTCAGCTCGCAGCCTTCAATCTGCTGTTCGTGGCTCGGCCGCGATGTGTCGGCCACTCGATGGAATGGGGGCATCAGGTGCTTCGGTCGATCGGACCCAGGCGGCCAGTCGCTCAGCACTGCGGGGGTGATCGATTCGATGAATGCGCACCTG
>JBEGRT010000421.1:0-5640 GCA_041180305.1 Pseudomonadota bacterium | reverse complement strand
CCCGTGCCTGTGCGTGTCCCAAGGGTCGTGCTCACGAGCGTGGTATTGCCGCCGGCCCCGCCTGCGCTGCCGATGCTGCCAGACGATCCGGCCGCACCGATGGTGACTGTGATGGTCTCACCAGGAGTGACCATCAGCACCTGTTTCATCCAGGCGCACGCGCCGCCTCCACCACCGCCGCCACCGCCTGCAGTCGCGAAGCCACCACCACCACCGCCGCCGCCACCGCAGTAGTCAGCGGTGATGTAGTAGACGTTGGACGGAACCACGAACGAATACGGGCCGCCGGTTGCGACGACTACGCCGTCGATCGTGTGGTTCGTGACGTTGAATTCGGCAATGCGCAGCCGACGAGGAATGATCTCTGCCATTTAGATCCACCAGACGTTGATGACTGCGGGAGTGCCGCCGGACGTGACGATGGTCAGGCCGGTCTCGAACTCTCCGGCCATGCCAGGAGGGCCAGGCGTGTAGCACGCTCGCGTAACGTCGGTAGGCGCGGCGTCGATCAGCTTTGTTCCTGACCCAGCGGTGTTGTCATACACCGTCACCGACGAGCCAGCGCCGCCGGTCACGACCTCGATCGCATAGAGCACTCCGGCGCCGCTCTTGATCGTTTGGGTGGTCGCTGTCGTGACCTGGGTATAGCCGGACTTGGGTCCGCCCCACTGCCGATCTAGGTCCTGATCCTCTCCCGACATGGTCGTGCCAAGCGTGACGCAGGCATTGCCGTTTGAATCGAGCTTGTGCCCGGGTACGCGTGGGATAGCTGCCATGTGCAGGCTCCAAAGAAAAAGCCGCCTTCGGGCGGCTGTGTGAAAATGCGAAGCCCCGCACTTGGCGGGGCCTGAGGGGTCATTCGATGACGTGGCAGAAGTTCGTTGCTACCACCGTCATATGCGGTGTTGTTGGGCCGTTGTTCTGGCTTGGGATCAAGCTGCTGGAGAACGCGATACGGTCACTCGCTAACAAGCTCATAGCTAGGTGGCGCTCCAAGTAGGCCACCACGCATCGCGGACTGCTGCAGCAGTTGCAGAAGCCGCGGGTTGTTCTCCAGCAGCTTGCGATCAGCGTTTTGCATCAGGTCGGCCGCCATACCGGGATTCAGAAGAGCTTGTCCGAGCAGACCCTGCATCTTCTGGTCTACGTCCCTGTAGATCCAGTTAGTTGCCCTGCTGACACCTGGCATTCCAAGCAGCCCACCGACAACCCGCGGCATCCCGGATTGCTCTGCGATGTTCTGCATCGACAGCTTCTGGAATGTGTCCGAGCCGACTCCACGGCCAAGATTCTGGGATGTTGACTTGCGCGCCAGGTCCTGAGCAACCGCCTCAACCGCTTGCATCTGCTCGGGGCTCAAGACGCTCTTCATGGTTGCGTTCTTGAAGCCGGTGGCTCGCGCTGCAGTGGCATCGGCATCGCGGAGTGCTCTGGCAAATGTGGCTGCGGTCTCTGATCCGAGCGCCCCGTAGTCAGCCAGCGCCGGCTGCACCTTGTTGACCAGCTCTTGACCGATCTGCATCTGGTTGATCGGCTTGGACAGGGATGCATATGCCTGCCTAGCTTGGGCATAGGCAGGAATCTGCTTGTCAACCTGCTCAAGCAACGCGTCCTTTGCGCCACTCATCAGGCGCTTCTCGGTGGTGCCGAGCGCGCTGTCACCAGTCTTCCCGAGGGCATCGTCAAGTGCCAGTTTGATGTAGTGGAGAGCGCGGCCGCTGTACTTCGAGGTCTCTGCGGCCACTTCCTTGGCGATAGGCTTGCCAGCCGCATCCACGATGCTCCCCTGGATGCCGCCGAGGAACGCTGTGCGGGCCGGGACATCCTGGCCGATCTTCAGTGGCTCACCGGCCAGCTTCGCCAATCGATTGGCCGTCGCTAGAACGTTTGACGGCAGGCGTTCTAGGGTCGATGCAAGCTCCGGAGAGTTCTCAACGATGGCGCTTTTCGCTTGGTCATAGAGGCCGCGCGTAGCCGAGTCCCTAGCCGCTTCGGCAGTCTTCATTGCGGTTGCGTCTTTTGCGATTCCGCGCAGGGCATTGAGACGCGCCGACGCCTGCTCCGCATAGCGCTGGGCATAGGCCTGCGGATCGGCTTGAGCTGCAGCGCGCTCCATTGCGGCAATGCCGCCGCTATTGGCCACTTGGCCGGCAGTGGGGGCCGACCCAGGCACAAGCTCGGACGCGGACGACAGACGCGATGCAACGGCCTTCGCATCATCTCCCGCAACGCGGTTCAGAGTTCTGCCGACAATCGTCGCGCGTCCCTTCTCGGCGAGCGGTTCCAGAAAGGACCACCCGGAGCGCAATCCTGCTCCGAGCAATGGGATGGAAGCGCCAGCAGCGCCACCAATGAATGCCCGCTTGGCGCGCTCTTCCGGGGATCCATACTCCAGTGCGCCAGGGATTGCCCCGGCCAGCGCCATGCGGCCCATGTTGCCCAGGAGCGAAGTGGATCCGCCGGCCGGGATGGCCATGAGCGGTAGCGCCTCACCGATGCCAGTGGCCCACGGACGCGCCTCGGCGAGTGGCTGATACAACTGCGTCTTGGTATCTACATTCTTCTTCAGGCCACTCAGCGCAGAGTCCTCACCGCGCGCCGCCAAGTACATCTGCGTAGCGCCATCCAGCAGCTTGTCGAAAGTCCTGCCGGCTCCAATGAGCGTGGATTTCAGGAACCCCGGATCTTCGACGGGTGACGCCTTTTTTGGGGCGGCCGGCTCCTGCCTTGACCATTGCGTTTTTGCATACTCAAGCACCTGCTCTTGGGTTGCGTCGTCCGGCGCCGTGACGTCGAACTTGCGCCCATTCGGATCGGTGACGCGGTAGGTAGGCATTACGGGCTCACCGGAGTAATTGACCAGCCGCCAGATTGGCCTGCCGGTTTCGGAGTGGCGCTAGAGCCTGTTGCTTGCCGAATGGTCGCGCCGGACTGCAGCTCTTGTTGTATCTTCTGGTATTCCTGCTGCAGACGAGCCAGTTTGATTTTCACAGTCTCCGGTCGATCGGTAGCATCAGGCACGAACGGCTTCAGGCGCGGAGCCTCGGACAGCGTGACGGCAGCACCGCTTCGGTCATGGATCTTCTGGGATCCGATGTCCGCCACATAGGCCCGCACCTCAACGCCCTTCGGGTCCAGTCGCTGCATCAGCGCATCGCCAACGACATTCTGGAAGCCGAGAGACCGGCCATTCGTATCAACTAGCTCGATTGCCTTGCTGATGCGATCCAGCGCGACTGCGTTCTCTGCTAGCTTCTCCTTGGTTGAGGCCGGCAGCTCCTTGGGCGGCGGGCGCAGCGGCTCCGGCGAGTTCGGTAGGCGCAAGATTTGAGGCGGCTCTCCTGGTCTGTTCGCTGGTTGCACAAGAGCAGGCGTGCCATCAGGAAGAGTGACTGGCACAGGAGACCCGAGCGTCACTGTAGTGGATGCCGCGCCTGCTCGCTTGCGCGCCGTGTCCCATTGCTCGAACGAACCTTTGTAGCCCTGGCCCACAGCGAACTGGTACTCCCGGACAGCGCTAGGCATATCGTCCGCCTTCGGATTCGAGGCGATCGGCCGGAGCGTCTTCGGGTCGTACAGGACCTCGCCAGAGCCGAGCTTGATCGGAGTAACGTCCTTGCGCAGGGATTGCTGCAACTCGATCGCAGTCCGTGGGTCGTATCGGAACATGGCGTTTGCGTAGCCGCCCATATCGAACTGCTGTGGCGGCACGGCTGGCTCTCCGCGCTGCCCGACATCACGATCATCCATCGTGTCAGGACGGACGCCAGCCTTCAAAAACTGGCCAGGTAGGTCCTCCATGGCCTGCTGCCGAGCCGCGGCCCGCTGAGCCGACTCCAGACGGAGTCGTTCATTGCTCATCTGCAGCTTGCGCATCTCGTCCTGCGCCTGCTGTTGCTTGGCGAGTTGCATGGTGCGAAGGTAGTCGCCCATGCCTGCCATGAGGCCCTGCCCCACGTTCTGCGCGCCCATGAGCTGCGACGCGATCCCGAACACGCCAGCGGTGCGCGGGTCGTCCCACGATGTTCCAAGCAGGCTCATTTGCCACTCCCTGCGCGCGGCAGGTAGTCGCGCGCTTGTTGCTCATGCAGTGATTCGGCGTACCGTGTGGCGAACTGTGGCGCCGCGAATAGGCCGAGATGCCGCCCGGACTTCATGAACTGCTGTACCGCCTCTGCATCGCTCATGATGCGACCATCGTCGGATACGGTCGGCAGCAATACCTCGACACCACCAAGATTCACGGACATGCTCCTGACAGTGCTGATGGATCCGTCTGGGTTACGCACGATCGGACGATTGCCAAGGTCGATGTTGCCGGGACGCACCATGCCTTCCGGCAGTAGGCCGCCCTTCATGGGCTCCGGGCCAAGCAGTCCAGGCATCACCCACCCCAGATCGAGCCAAGCTGCATCCCACCCAGCAGACCGCCGAGCAGACCGCCGGCCCGTGATGTGCTAGGGGCCGTGGTGACCTCCTGACTATTCAGCCCCGTGAACGGCGACAGCAAGTTTGCGTAGCCCTGATAGGGCGCATAGCCCGCGCCGTACTGATTCTGCCCGGCGCCATAGACGCCCTGCCCCTGTTGGCCGAGGCCAGTCATGCCCTGGCCGAACAGCTGCGCCCCAAGACCAAGCTGCTGCAGATCCTGCCCGCGTTGTTGCCCGTAGAACGACTGGTCAGCCTGACGGTTGTTCAGGTCGAGATTGCCGAATCCGAGCATGCGCGAAGTGTCGGCGTTGTACTGCTGGGTGCCGGCACCGCGCAGTCCAAGGTCGTACTGGTTCCCGGCGCTGTAGTAGCCGAGCCCGAGATTTCCTAGACCAAGCTCGCGCTGAAGATCGTTCTGCATGCGCGCGATGGACGACTGATTCGCCAAGGCGGCGTTTTGAAGCCGCTCTTGCTGCGCTCGGCTCTGATCGGATTCGTATGCATTGCCGTAGAGGCCAGCCAACGAGCGCGCAATACTGTCGTTCGCGCCGTTGATCGCGAGCCCCTGCGTGATGGCCTGACGCGAACCGCCGAATCCGGTGGCGCCACTGTTGGCGCGGTACTGCGGCAGAATCTGTTGATTGAGATTCTGCGTCACCGTGTCCGTGATGGCCTGGCCCTGCTGCGGCAGGTATGGATTGCTGAAGGTGATGGCCATGGCTAGTAGTAGGTGTTGCCGCGTACCGGCATGATGGTCGCTCGCCCGCCCAGCTGCGGTATTGGTTGCTGTGGCATGGGCTGCTGTGGTATTGGCTGCGGAGGCGCTGCCGGCATGCCCTGCATGAATGGGTTGCCAGCGACCTGACTGCCAAGCAACGACAGGCCACGGTCACGCAGTTGGTTGAATCCTTGCGTGTAGGCCGGGCTGCGGTAGAAGTCGGCCTGCATCTGCGCGCCTTCATTCATCAGAGGGTTGCCGCCACGGTTGCGGTTGAACCAGTCCGAAGCGCCAGACAGCAGGCCGCCTTGGCCGTAGATGTATGGCTCCATCCGCGGATCCATGCGCTGCTGTGACGTTTGCTGCCGACTGCCTGAACCGCTCGCACCGGCCAATGCTCCCAGGAGGCCGCCGAGCATCTGCGCGTTGCCCCTGTCGCCAAGGAACCCCTTCACACCGCTCAGGAGAGAGCCGAGGCCGCCGCCTGACGC
>JBEGRT010000420.1:0-3106 GCA_041180305.1 Pseudomonadota bacterium | reverse complement strand
GCAGCTTCTGCAACTGAGCCTTCTGGTTCATGTCGAGCCCCGCAGCGCGCAGCACTTGCAGTTCCATGGCCGGGCGGGCATTGACCACGCGGGCCGTGCGGATGCCGCGCAGGCGCAAGGTTTCGAGCGCCGCATTGGCCTGGCGCTCGTCGGTGAACTTGCCCAGAGACAAGCCCCGCGCCAGCGTGGCAGGCGAGCGAACTTCTTCAAAGGGCAGGTTGCGGATGCGGCGCAATTCGGCTTCCTTGCGGTCCAGCGATTCGTCGTCGGGGTAGGGGCCCATGTAGACCAGCCACAGGCCCGGCACGGCCACGCTCTGCACACTCCACTGGCTGGGCTTGAGCAGGCGGCCCAGCAGGGTGGCGGTCTGCTTCTGTTCGTCTTGCGTGAAGGGGCCGGCTTCCACGCACTGGCCATTCGCATCCGCCAATGCCGTGTCGCCGGTGGTGTCAGAGGGCGCGGCCGAGGCTGCATCGCTGGCGGGTGCGCTGGCGGCCACTTCGGTGGATGCGGCGGGCGTTGCGGCAACGGCTCCAGCTTCTTTCGGGGCCGCGGCATGGCCTTCGCGGTCCAGCACGATCAGCTGTTCCGGGGCCACCTGCTGTTGCAGGCGTTCAGGGGTGCGCTGGGTGCGTGGCGCGGTGCCCGCCTGCCCCTCGAGCCAGCCGGCATGCCATGCAAAGAAGCCGGCATTGGCCAGCAGCAGCACCAGGGTGGTCAGGCGAAGCATCGGGTGGGCGACAACAGGGGCAGAAGGATGCAGTGTGTGCCGATCATACGGCCGCCCCATGGCGCCCGCGTGGCGCCAGGCCCTGCCAGAGCGTCAGTGTGGTTGCGGCCTGACGCTCACATCCCCCACTTGCCACTCGCGGCACTGGCCATCGGGCAGGCGAACCCGCAGGCTGCCATCGGCGGCCACGCCTTCGACCACGCCGGTTTCTTCGGGCGGCGGGGCCTGGGGCGCATCAGGGCTCATGCCGTCGGGCAGGCGGGCCCACAGCCCCACCTCTCGCCCCTGCAGGGCATGCAGGGCCTGCCAGCGGCCTTGCAGGGGCGCAAAGCCGTGTTGGGTGAAGGCCAGCACGTGCGCGAGCAGCGCGGGCACCACCTGGGCCAGCACCAGGCCGGGTGTGAGCGCCACAGGGGCTGAGCCCAGATCGGCCAGGGCCACGCGCTGGGCCTGCCATTCGGCCGGGGTGGGGCCCAGGTTCAGCCCCACGCCGATCACGACCCAGCGCTCGCCCGCCGGCAGGTGCGCAGGCGCCTGGGCTTCGATCAGCAGGCCGCCGAGCTTGCGGCCGGCCACCTGCAGGTCGTTGGGCCATTTCAGCTGCACGGGGGGCTGGCCCGGCAGGGTGCGCAGGCTTTCGGCCACCGCCAGGCCCGCCGCCAGCGACAACGCGCTGCCGCCGCCGGGCACGGCCTGCAGGTTCAGGGGCAGGCCCAGGCTGAAGGTGAGAGTGTGGCCGGGCTGGGCCTGCCATTGGCGCCCGGCGCGGCCGCGGCCTGCGGTCTGACGCCAGGCCACCACCACGGTCGGGGCGGTGGCGCCCGCCTGTGGGTCGCGGCCCAGGGCCATGGCGCGGGTGTTGGTGGAATCGGCCTCGGCCAGCACATCCACGCTGAAGCCCTGGCGCCAGGTCACGGGCAGGTCAGCCTGCTGCACCTGCAGCCACAGGGCTTCGGCGGCCTGGTTCAGGTCGGCCAGGCCTTCGGCGTCGGTGGCGTGCCAGGGCGGCATGGCAAGAGGCATGGCCAGTGGTGCGTCAGGCCTTCTTGCGGCGCTTGAGCGCCAGCATGGTGCCGCGGCAGCCAGGGGTGCCGCACCAGCAGGCGTATTCCTTTTTGAGCGTGGGCGTGATGCGTTCGTCGATCACCAGGCCGTAATCAAAGAACAGTTCTTCGCCGGGCTCGATGTCGCGCAGCGCATACAGGAACACGCGGTTGCCATCCTGTTCGGCTTCCAGGTTGGGCTCGCAGCTGTGGTTGATCCACTTGGCCGAGTTGCCCAGGTGCTTGCCGTCGATCACGTGGCCGTCATCGAGGTGGAAGTAGAAGGTGTGGTTGGGCTGTTCGGGGTCGTGCGGGTGGCGGCGCAGCGCTTCTTGCCAGGTGATGATCTCGCCCTTGTACTCCAGCACCTTGTCGCCGGCCTTCAGGGGGCGCACGGCGTACACGCCCTTGCCATGCACGCCCGAGTCGCGCACCTGGGTGCGCTTGCCCGTGGCAGGCGCGGGGTGCACCACGGGCGCGGTGCGGGCGGCGGGCACGGGCTTTTGGGGCTTGGCTTGCGACATGGGCCGTTCTGGGTACATTGAAAGTGTGGGCGCGCGCGGGTGCGTGCGCACGCTCGTGTGCATGTGCGCACCTGCGTGTGCGTGCGCGCGTAGGGCCCATTGTATGAACAACCCCGTCATCTTTTGCTTTTCAAGTGGTCGCTTGACGCTATAAACACGCCCATGAACACGTCCGTCAGCAAAGCCCTGGTCATCGCCGAGAAGCCCTCCGTCGCACAAGACATCGTGCGGGCGCTCACGCCTGTCGATGGCAAGTTCGAGAAGCACGACGAATATTTCGAGTCCGAGCACTACGTGGTCAGCTCGGCCGTCGGTCACCTCGTTGAGATCAAGGCGCCCGAAGAATTCGACGTCAAGCGCGGCAAGTGGAGCTTCACGAACCTGCCCGTGATCCCGCCGCACTTCGATCTGAACCCGATCGACAAGAGCAAGGGGCGCCTCAATGCCCTGGTCAAACTGATCAAGCGCAAGGACGTCACCAGCCTGATCAACGCGTGTGACGCGGGGCGCGAGGGTGAGCTGATCTTCCGCCTGATCGTGCAGTACGCCCAAGACAGCACCGCCACCACCAAGGCCAAGGGCCTGGGCAAGGGCGTGCAGCGCCTGTGGCTGCAGTCGATGACGCCGGCTGCGATCCGCGATGGCTTCGAGGCCTTGCGCTCCGACGCGCAGATGCTGCCGCTGGCCGATGCCGCGCGTTGCCGCTCCGAGGCCGACTGGCTGGTGGGCATCAACGGCACGCGCGCCATGACGGCGTTCAATTCAAAATCAGGCGGATTCCATCTGACGACGGTCGGGCGCGTCCAGAC
>JBEGRT010000419.1:0-8186 GCA_041180305.1 Pseudomonadota bacterium | reverse complement strand
TGGTGCGCTGGTTCGAAAGCCACCAGATCGCGCCCGACATCGGCCACATTCCGGTGAGCAACCTGTACGAAGTCTTTGTGCTGTTCTCGTGGCTGACCACAGCCTACTGGCTGTACTACGAAGACCGTTTCCGCCGCGCCGGCCAGTCGCTGCAGGGCCTGGGTGCCTTTGTGATGCTGGTGGTCATGGCCGCGGTGTCGTTCATGCTCTGGTATGCCATCACGCGCGATGCCAGCAGCATCCAGCCCCTGGTCCCGGCGCTCAAGAGCTGGTGGATGAAGATCCACGTGCCGGCCAACTTCGTGGGCTATGGCACCTTCGCCCTGGCTGCCATGGTGGCCCTGGCTTACCTGCTCAAGACCGCCACGCCGCGTGCGCTGTGGGTGGGGCTGGTGGCCGTGCCAGCGCTGACCATCGGCCTGCCGCTGCTGGGCTTTGGCCTGGCCGGTGACCTGGCCCCGGACACGGCAGCCGCCGTGGCGAAATCGGGCCGCATGGTCGCGGGCCTGCTGGTGTTTTTCGTGCTGGTGATCCTGGCGCGTGGGCCCATCAACACCTTCACGCCCAAGCCCGAGGTGAGCGACGACGTGATGTACAAGGCCATTGCCGTGGGCTTTGCCTTCTTCACCATCGCCACCATCCTGGGCGCCTTCTGGGCTGCCGAGGCCTGGGGTGGCTACTGGAGCTGGGACCCCAAGGAAACCTGGGCCCTGATCGTGTGGCTGAACTATGCGGCCTGGCTGCACATGCGCCTCATGAAGGGCTTGCGTGGCACCTTCGCGGCCTGGTGGGCGCTGGTTGGCCTGGTGGTCACCACCTTTGCCTTCCTGGGCGTCAACATGTTCCTGTCAGGGCTGCATTCCTACGGGCAGCTCTGAGCGCGCGGCTGGCTGGCTGGCCAGGCAGAGGCTCAGAACAGGGCCGATTCCAGCCGGTGCGATGCCTGGGCGTCGGTCTTGAAGATGGCCACCGCGTCGTTGAGGCTGCGGGTCTGATCCTTCAGGCTTTCGGCGGCGGCGGCAGCCTGCTCCACCAGGGCCGCGTTTTGCTGCGTGGCCTGGTCGATGCCGCCAATGGCCATGTTCACCAGCTCCAGGCCCTGGGCCTGTTCCGTGGTGACCTGCGTGATCTCGGAGACGATCTGCGCCACGCGCTGGCTGGAGCTCACGATGTCGGACATCGTGCTGCCGGCGTCGGTCACCAGGCGTGAGCCCGTTTCCACCTTCTCGACGTTGCTGCTGATCAGGGTCTTGATCTCGCGGGCGGCGTTGGCGCTGCGCTGGGCCAGCGAGCGCACTTCCGAGGCCACCACGGCAAAGCCGCGGCCCTGTTCGCCTGCTCGTGCAGCTTCCACCGCGGCATTCAGCGCCAGGATGTTGGTCTGGAAAGCGATGCCGTCGATCACGCCCACGATGTCGGAGATCTTGCGAGACGAATCGGAAATCGCGTCCATGGTGCGCACCACCTCGTTGACCCGGTTGCCGCCTTCTTCGGCCACGGTGGCCGCCTTGACCGCCAGTTCGCTGGCCTGACGGGCCGATGCGGCGTTGTGCCGGACGGTTTCGGTGATGCCCGTGACGGTCGAGACGGTCGATTGCAGTGATGAGGCCTGCTGCTCGGTGCGGATGGACAGGTCCTGGTTGCCGCTGGCGATCTCGGCCGAGGCCATGTGGATGTTTTCGGCCGATTCGCGCATGGTGGCGATCATGCGGCGCAGGCCGTCGGCCATGGCCCCCATGGCGCCCACCAGTTCACCGATCTCGTCGCGCGATTCGGCGCGCAGGTCCACGGTCAGGTCGCCCTCGGCCACGCGGCGCGCGGCATGGTTGGCATGGCGCAGGGGCCGCGTGATCGAACGGGCCACCAGCATCGAGGCGGCCACGGCCAGGGCCAGGCCCACCAGTCCCACGCCCAGCATCAGCATGGAGGCCTTGCTGGCACCTTTTTCCAGCGAGCGGCTGACGTTTTCCGTGCGGGCGCGCTGGTTGTCTGCAAACTGGACCACCAGGGCGCGGCGCTTTTGCGACAGCGCATCCAGTTGGCCATTGATGATCTTGACGGCGTCTTCGGCCTGGAAGGACACGGCAAAGCCAATGGCCTCGTTGGTGACGGGCACGCTCTTGTCATTGAGCTGACGGATCTCGTCGAGCATCTTGCGGTCTGCGTCGCTCAGCGTCTGCTGACTCAGGCGCTCGATGATCACGCCCACTTCCTTGTTGGCCTTGCGGGCGTCATTGGCTTGCCGCTGCATGTCGTTGGGGTCGGTCAGCAGGCCAATGTTGCGCACCGAAATGTCCTGCTGCAGCACGGCACTGAACATGGTCAGCGCTTCGGCCTGCAGGCGTTGCGCCGAGAGCAACTCAGATTCGATCAGGGCCTTGGCACGCTGGGCGTTGAAGACGCCCACGGCGCACACGACCGTCAGCATCGCCGACACCAGGCCGAAGCCCAGTGCGAGGCGGTGGGACACCTTGAAGTTGGTCAGCACAGACATGGCAGGCTTTCAGTGGGGAAGGCGAGGGCGGGGCGCAGGCGCCCTGCCGGGTCAGGCCCCGCAGGCGCGCGGGGCCTTTCAGATCACTTGTAGACGCCGGCGCAATAGATCACGCCATCGGCCTTTTCGACATAGGTGACCTTGTCGTCGATCTGCTTGGTGACCGGGTTGGGCCAGCGGTATTCCACCCAGCCCGGCTTGTTGCTTTCGCCGATCTTGATGATGTCCATCACGAAGGGCTTGCCGTCGGCATCCTTGAGGGTCTGCAGGTCGCGGCCCACCAGCTTGGCGTTGGCGCCGTGGGCCAGCACCTTGCCGGCCGGGTCAGCCACGTAGATGTACAGGTCTCGGTCCACAAACTGTGCAGCCTTGTTGTTGACTTCGTCGAACAGCTTGTCTTTGCCATTGGCCTTGGCGAAGGCAATCGCCTTCTTGACCATGGCCACGGCCTCGTCCTTGGTGGCATAACCGTTGGCGTGGGCGGCGGGCGCAGCGGCCACGGCGGCCAGGCTGAGGGTGGCGATGAACAGGCGACGCGACAGGATCGACATGAGGGCTTCCTTTTCGTGGGTGACAGTCCGTGAAAACAGGCCTTGCACGTTGCGAGGGCCTTGCACCTCGTGGTTATCGGCCACCTGATCTGCCACTGAAGGGCCGACAAAGCGGTGAATTGCCCAGCTTTGTGCGTGAAGTTTTTCTCATGACTGCCGACGGCTTTCCGCTACAAAGGAAGCTCGTCACCTTGCCGTCGAGGAAGCATGTTCTACGTCTTGCGCAATGCCCATGGGCAGATTTCCAGCGTCCATGTGGACGCCGTGCCCGGCGCCGAGGTGCTGCCTCAGGAGCACCCGGATGTGCGGGCCTTCTTCAACCGGGCGGATGCGGCTTCAGAGGGCTTTGCCCGGCTGGATGCCGGGCTGGTGCGGGTGCTGGAAGACCTGATCGACGCCCTGCTGGAGCGCAACATTTTGCGCATCACCGACCTGCCGCCCGAGGCGCAGCAGAAGCTGATCGACCGCAAGACCTTCCGTTCGCGCTTTCAGCACAGCGCGCTGAACCTGTTCGGCGCCGAAATGCCGGGTGAGGACGGCAGCCCTCCCGGAGGCACCCTGCCACCGCTGCTGTGAGCCCTGCTTCAGTGCAGCCGGTACACGAACATCGTGTTGCCTTCGCCCGCCTGGTAGGCGTTCTTGCCGCCAAAGCTCTTGTAGCCTGAATTCACGAACAGGTCGGTGCCTGCCGGCACGGGGCCCGCCGAGTCGATCGAGCCGCCCTGGCCCGGCACGCCATGCACATCCACCGTGGCGATGGCCGTGTCGGCCTTCCACAGTTCACGCCCGTCGCGGGTGTCCAGCGCACGCACGATGCCGTTGAGGCTGCCCGCAAACAGCACATCGTTGGTCACGCTCAGCGCAGCCGAGTACATGCTGTTGTAGGTGGCGCCATCGGCCACATGGGTGTCGTGGCGTTCCCAGACCAGATCCCCCGTGCGTAGGTCGAGCGCGTAGATGCCTGGGCGTGCACCTTCCATTTCGTGCACATCCGCACCCAGGGTGCCCGGGGCCGCGATCAGGTTGGCCACGTTCAGGCGCGCCAGCTTGTTGACCCACAGGTCGGTCACGGCGGCGTACACGCGCTGGCGGTCGACCGCCATGCCCCAGTGGATGCCACCCAGCGTGCCGCCCACGCCCAGCACCTTCTGCCAGCGCAGTGCGCCGGTGTCGGGGTCAAGGCTGTAGACCACACCGTTTTTGGCGCCGGCCACCAGGGTCTGGCTGCCATCGGGCAGGGTGGCCAGGATGGGTGGCGCACCGAAATCGAGGTCACGGCCGCCCGGCACGGCGCAATGGCCATCGAGCCCTTTGGGCATCAGGCAGCCCGCATTCCAGGTGTCGTGGGCGGTGGCCTGGAACACCCAGCGCACCTTGCCGGTGGCCATGTCCAGCGAGATCACGGCGTCCGAGTTGGTGGTAGTGGGCGGGCTGAGGTTCTGGGCCGTGCCTACCACCACGGCGTTGTGGGCCGCATCGATGGTGGGGGTGCCCCACAGGCTGACCCCGTTGGGGCCCTTGAAGCCGAGTTTCGGGTCGTACACAGCGTTGGCCGTGGTCTGGTAGGTCCACTTGATCTTGCCGGTGTAGGGGTCGAGCGCCTGCAGCATGCCGTGGCTGCTGCAGCACGGCGACAGCACATCGAGCACGGTGGTGATGACTTCCTTGGTGGCCACCGGCACGAACATCGTGCCCTGGTGCACCACTGGCGAGCCGGTGATGAAGTGGCGGTTGCTGTCGGTGCCCAGGAAGGCCTTCCACACCAGCTTGCCGGTCTGCGCGTCCAGGCCGTAGAAGTTGCCGTAGAAATCGCCGCCGAACACCATGGCCTTGCGCGTGCCCTGGGCCGGCAGCAAGTAGATCGCCGAGGAGCGCACCGCGTTGCTGCCCACCAGCGAGGTGCTGCGGTTTTCCGCGCGGTAGCGCCAGTATTCGCAGCCTGACACACGGTGGGCGGCCACGAAGTCCTTGCCCTCGCTGAAGTACACCACCTGCGCCGTCACGGCGGGTACGCCCTTTTTTTCCTGGCTGCCCACGGCCACATGGGTGTGGTCGAGCTGCAGGCGGGCCACATTGCCGCTGTGCAGGCCGGTGAGCACCTGGCGCGTGTTGCTGGGGTTGAATCCAAAGCCGTTGTTGAGCACCAGGGCGTTGGCCGAGATGGTGTCGGTGCAGGCCACGGTGGCGGCCTGTGCCGAGCCCAGGGTCAGCAAGCTGGAGCTGAGGGCCAGCAGCAGTGGGCCGAGCCGGCGGGTGAGGGCAGTGGTCATGGAAGGCTCCCGGCGCCCAGGGGCGCGAAGCGGCCGCGTGGGGGCCGGATCGCGCCAGTGTGGGCAGGCGCAGGGGCTGCGCCCAGGTGTGAAACCCTGGCAAAAAGCCTGTGGTGTCTGCTGCTGACAGCCCCGATGCGCCCGCGGTGGCGGCGGCGCCACGGCCCCTGGTGCAGTCAGGGCTCAGAGCACCCGATGCTGCAGGGCGGGCAATTGCTGGCGGCGCGTGGCCTGTGCCTGGGCATCCAGCGTGGCCATGACCACGCCTTCGCCTTCCGCCAGCACGCCCAGCACTTCGCCCCAGGGCCCGATGGCCAGGCTGTGCCCAAAGGTGCGCCGGCCGTTGTCGTGCAGGCCGCCCTGGGCCGGCGCCAGCACGTGGGCCAGGTTTTCGATGGCGCGTGCGCGCAGCAGCACTTCCCAGTGGGCCAGGCCCGTGGTGTGGGTGAAGGCAGCGGGCAGGATGTACAGGTCGCAGGGCTGGGGCTGGCCCAGCGCACGGAACAGTTCGGGAAAGCGCAGGTCGTAGCACACGCCCAGGCCCACGCGCCAGGGCTGGCCCTGGCGGTCGGTGGCGGTGAAGGCCACGGGCTGGTGGCCGGCCTGCAGGGTGGCGCCCTCGTCGTAACGCTGGGTGCCATCGTCGAAACAGAACAGATGGATCTTGTCGTAACGCGCCACGCGCTGGCCCTGGGGCCCGTACACCAGCACGCTGTTGCACACACGCTCGGCCGTGTTGCTGCGCAGGGGCAGTGTGCCGCCCACCACCCACAGGGCCAGTTCACGCGCCAGCCTGGCCAGCAGGCTCTGCAGGGGGGCTTCAGGGGCGGGCAGGGCATCGCCCACATCGGGCTCGGCAATGACCAGCTTGTCGCGGTCTCGCATGCCCATCAGGCAGAAGTATTCGGGCAGGGCCACCAGTTCGGCGCCATCGGCTGCGGCCTGCCGGATCAGCCGTTCGGCCGTGGCGAGGTTGCGGGCCACGTCGGGCGTGGAAACCATCTGCAGGGCGGCGACTTTCATGGCCACATCCTATCGCCTCGCCATGCATCCACCGCGTCAAGCGTCCATGAAAAAGCCCCGCGGCACAGGGCTCGCGGGGCTTGGGAGGGGGTGATCAGCGGGTGATCAGAAACCGCTGGTCAGGTAGCGCGACAGGTTGGCCGCCGGCTTGGTTTCCTTGATGAAGGGCAGGTAGCGCTGGTCGCCATCGACGAACACCTTGAGCCAGGACACGGCCACCTTGGAGTCGGTGGCCTTGTTGGCGGCCGAGGTGCTGTTGTTCACGCAGAAGTGGTCGGCACCGGCCAGTTCGGCCATGGCGTGCGGCGTGGCGGCGTTCATGCTGTCGTAGAACTTCTGGGCATGCGAGGACACGGGGGCAATGAAGTCCTTTTCGCAGGCGATGATCAGGGTGGGCACCTTGACCGAGGAGAAGTCCTTCAGGGTGTGCCAGGGGGCCAGCGGGATGGCGGCCTTCAGCGTGGGGTTGTCACGTGCGGCGGCCAGGGTGCCGCCACCGCCCATCGAGTGACCGGCCACGGCCTGGCGGCTGGCGTCGATCTTGCCCTTGTACGGGGCGGTGGGTTCCAGCGAGATCACTTGCTTGAGGGCGGCCATGAACTGCTTGCCGCGGCTTTCCGGCTGGTCCAGCGTGGTCTTGGTGCCCACGGTCACGGCCACGAAGCCGTGCGAGGCCAGGCGGGCGCCCCACCAGTTGATGGCGCTTTCGGTTTCGGTGAAGCCGGGGCCCACCACGATCACGCCGTAGCCGGTGCCGGTGGTGGGGTACCACACGGTGCCCGAGCCGTAGCCGCTGGGGGTGGCGATCTTGGCGCTGGCGGTGGCGAAGGGGCCATTGCCGGTCACGGTGGCTTCGGTGGGTGCCGGGCCGTTTTCAACGGCGTGGGCGGCGGCAGCCAGGGCCAGGGCGCTCAAGCCCAGGGAACACTTGGCCAGCACGGCCTGGAAACGCTTGCTCATCTGTCTGTCCTTTCGGTGGAAGGGCAGGCCTCGCCAGCCATCTGACGGACCTTTTTGTCTGATGGGCAATTGTTCGTTTCGCGACATTTCACGGCATTCGGGTTTCCGCGCAATGCCAGTCGTTTGAGGGGGATCGGTTTCCCGTGGATCAGCGTTCTGCAGGGCGGGACGGGTCGCTGCACCACTCGCTCCACGAGCCCGCGTACAGCCGCGAGCCCGGCAGGCCGGCCACGGTCATGGCCAGCAGGTTGTGGCAGGCGGTGACCCCCGAGCCGCACTGGTGCACCACCTGCTCGGCGGGCACCTGGCCCAGGGTCTGGCTGAACTCGGCACGCAATTGCTCGGCGGGTTTGAAGCGGCCATCGGCCTGCAGGTTCTGCTGGAAAAAGCGGTTCAGGGCGCCAGGGATGTGCCCGCCCACCGGGTCGAGGGTTTCGTTCTCGCCTCGGAAACGATCCGGGGCTCGGGCGTCGAGCAGGGTGAATGGGGCGGTGGCGCCCAGGTTGGCCAGCACCTCGGCCGTGTGCACCACCTCGGTGGAGCTGGGCGCCAGGTGCATGCCTGGGCCGGGCCCCGGCGTGGGCGTTTCGGGGGCTGGCGTGGCGTCGGTCAGCGCCTGCCAGGCCGCCCAGCCCCCATCGAGCACCTGCACCTCGGTGTGTCCGGCCCAGTGCAGCATCCACCAGGCCCGGGCCGCGAACATGCCGCCTTGGGCGTCGTAGCACACCACGGTCTGCCCGGGCTGCACGCCCCAGCGGTGCAGGGTGTGCGCGAAGGCCTCGCGCGTGGGCAGCGGGTGGCGCCCGTTGTGGCCGGTGCGAGGGCCCGAGAGGTCGTGGTCGAGGTGGGCGTACTGGGCCCCCGGGACGTGACCTGCGTCGAATGCCG
>JBEGRT010000418.1:0-8890 GCA_041180305.1 Pseudomonadota bacterium | reverse complement strand
CTGAGCCGCCAGGAAGCCGCGCAGCGCCTGCGCCTGCATGGCCCCAACCAGATCGAAGACGCTCGGCCCCATGGGGTGCTGCACACACTGCGGCTCATGGGCTCGGAGCCCATGTTCCTGATGATGCTGCTGGCCGCCGGCATCTACCTCGTGCTGGGCGACCTGGGCGAAGGCGCGCTGCTCGCATGTTTCGCGCTCGTCACACTGGGCCTGATCTTTTTCCAGGAGCGGCGCAGCGAACGCGCGCTGGAGGCGCTGCGCTCGCTGTCGGCGCCCAGTGTGCGCGTGATGCGGGACGGCCAGCCTCAGCGCATCGCCGCCCGCGAGCTGGTGCCCGGCGACGTGATGCTGGTCAGCGAAGGCGAGCGCCTGGCGGCCGATGGCCGACTGCTGCAGGCCAGCCACCTGGCGGTGGACGAATCCCTGCTCACCGGCGAATCGGTGCCCGTGAGCAAAAGCACCGAGCCGGCATCGCCCGCCGACGACAGGGTGCATGCGGGCACCCTGGTGGTGGCCGGTCACGCCACGGTGGAGGTGACCGCCACGGGCCACCAGACCCGGCTGGGTGCCATCGGCCTGTCGCTGGCCCGCATCGACACCACCCCCACCCCGCTGCAACAGCAGCTGCGCCGGTGGATGCGCCGCTTCGCCCTGGGTGCCCTGGCCGCCTGCATCGTGATCGTGGCATGGCATGGGCTTCGTCAGGGCCAATGGCTGCAAGGCCTGCTGACCGCCATCGCCCTGGGCATGGCCATGCTGCCAGAAGAGTTCCCCATGGCCCTGACCGTGTTCATGGCCCTGGGCGCATGGCGCCTGGCCAAGGTGCAGGTGCTGGCCCGCCGCCCCGCCGTGATCGAGGCCCTGGGGGCCACCACCCTGCTGTGCGTGGACAAGACCGGCACGCTGACCGAAAACCGCATGCAGTTGCGGCACCTGGTGGGCCTGCACGATGCGATCGAGGTGCCCGCAGGCACCCAGGCATTGCCCCCTCGGCCCTCGCCTGCCCTGATCACCCTCCTGGAGCAGGCTGTGCTGGCCTCCCGGCGCGGCAGCGTGGACCCCATGGACCAGGCCGTGGTCCGCCTGGCCGACGCCACCCTGGCGGGCAGCCCCCACCTGCACCCCGACTGGACACTGGTGCGCGAACACCCGGTGACACCGGGGCTGATGGCCATGTCGCAGGTGTGGCAGGCCCCCACGGGCACGCTGTGGGTGAGCAGCAAGGGTGCCCCCGAGGCCATCCTGAGGCTGTGTCGTGCCACGCCCCAAGCACAGGCCCTGCAGCAGGCACAGGTGGGCCGCCTGGCCGCGCGGGGCCTGCGCGTGCTCGCGGTGGCGCGCGCCCGCATCGAGCCCACGGCCGCACATGCCCCACTGCCCCAGCCGCCAGCCGACCTGCCCCTGGCCGAACTGACCTTCGAGTGGCTGGGCCTGCTGGCCTTTGAAGACCCGCTGCGCGAAGGCGTGACCGCCTCGGTGACGCAAGCCCGTGAGGCAGGCATTGGCGTGGCCATGATCACGGGCGACCATGCCGACACGGCACGGGCCATCGCCGCACAGGCCGGCATCGATGTGGGCGGCGGCGTGCTCACCGGCCAGCAACTGGCCGCGATACCGGCCGACGCACTGCCCGAGGCCATAGCCGACGTGCGGGTGTTCGCCCGGGTCACGCCCGAGCAGAAATTGCGGCTGATCCAGGCCTTCCAGCAGCGCGGGCATGTGGTGGCCATGACGGGCGACGGCGTGAACGACGCACCGGCCCTCAAGGCCGCCCACATCGGCATCGCCATGGGCGTTCGCGGCACCGATGTGGCCCGGGAAGCGGCCGGGCTGGTGCTGCTGGACGAGAACTTCTCGCGCATCGTGGGCGGCGTGCGCATGGGGCGGCGCATCATCGACAACCTGCGGCACGTGATGGTCTACATCACGGCCATCCACGTGCCCATCGTGGGCCTGGCCCTGTTGCCCATGCTGCTGGGCATGCCCCCCCTGCTGCTGCCCGCGCACATCGTGCTGACCGAACTCGTGATCGACCCGGTGTGCACGCTGGCTTTTGAAGGGGCACCGGAACACCCCGCACTGATGCAGCGCCCGCCGCGCGACCCAGCCAGGGGCCTGATGGGGCCTGGCATGCTGTGGCAAGGTCTGGTGCAAGGCGCCAGCCTGCTGGCCGGGGCCCTGCTGGTGTACCTGTGGGCCTTGCTGCGCCACCCCGACGCCGAGACCGCGCGGGCCGTGGGCGTGGTGGCTCTGACACTGGGCAACCTGCTGATGGCTGCGCTCAATGCCCACGCGGGGCTGGGCTGGCGGGCGTGGTTGCAGCCCAGCGCGCGGGCCCTGTGGGCTGTCAGCGCCCTGGCCTGCGCCGCGCTGCTGCTGGGCTTGTCATGGCCGGGCGCGCGGGCCCTGCTGCATTTCGGCATGCCCCCGCTGACCGACCTGGCCTGGGGCACCGTGGCCGTGCTGGGCTGCGTGTGGCTGGGGCAGCGGCTGGCGCAACGGGCTGTCTCGAACTGAAGCGCGGCCCAGCGGCAAAGAAAAAAGCCCCGACCTTGCGATCGGGGCTTTTTCATAAATATTGGTGGGCCCTGAGTGACTCGAACACTCGACCAACGGATTAAGAGTCCGCTGCTCTACCAACTGAGCTAAGAGCCCGCACATTTGACACTGATCGATGCCAGTGTCTTGTTGCGTTTCGCTGAATTTGATTAATCAGCGAAGACTTGAACTATAGCACGTTTTCAGAAGTTGTCAAAGAATTTTTGAAATTTTTTAACGACTGCCTGAAGGTGTGCTTCAGTCTCGATGGTGGGTCGTGCAGGATTCGAACCTGCGACCAACGGATTAAAAGTCCGCTGCTCTACCGACTGAGCTAACGACCCATCGAGCCTTAGATTATATACCGACTTTTCCTGCTTTCGCGAGCACCTGGTTCAACAACACGGCCGCAGCGTTCATGCCAAAGCTGGCCGTGACGGTCACGCTGGAGCCATAACCGTGACAGTTCAGGCTGCCGTCGGTGCTGCAGGCGCCATCTTGCGGCGGGCGCACCGCTTCGCGTGAAAACACGCAGGTCAGGCCCATGCGCCCTTTGCGGGCCCCGCCGTGGCGCTGGCGCAAACGCTGGCGCAGGCTGGACAGCAGCGGGTCATGGGTCACATCGGCCAGGTCGGCCACTTCGATGGCGTGCGGCAGCAACTTGCCACCCGCTGCCCCCACGGTGACCACGGGCACCCCATGCGCGATGCCCCAGGCCGCCAGCGCGGCCTTGGCGCGCACCTGGTCACAGCAATCGATCACGCCGTCGAGCGGGCCTTGGTCCAGCAGGCTCGCCACATTGTCTTCATCGACAAAATCATCCACCAACACCACCTCGCAGCCCGGATGGATCTGCGCGATGCGATCGCGCAGGGCTTCGATCTTGGCCTGACCCACCGTGCCCGTGAGGGCCTGGATCTGGCGGTTGATGTTCGATTCGGCCACATGGTCCATGTCGATCAGCACCAACGTGGCCACGCCGCTGCGGGCCAGGGCCTCCGCGGCCCAGGAGCCCACGCCGCCCACCCCGATCACCGCCAGGCGCAACGTGCGCAGGCGTTCGTAGGCCACCGCGCCGTACAACCTGCGCAGGCCGCCAAAGCGACGTTCCAGGTCGGCATCGTCAGGGGTGTGCAGCAGGCTCACGTCAGCGGGCCTTGCCCGATGCGGTGGGTGCAGGGCTGGCGGCCAGGCGCTCGCGCGCCACCTGGGCGGCTTCGGCCTCGGGATAGCTCTTGACCAGCTCTTCCAGGGTCTTGCGGGCGGCCTTGGCGTCTTTCAGCTCGCTCTGACAATTGGCCACCGACAGCAGCGCTTCGGGCGCGCGCATGTGCTGAGGCGCCAGGCTGAGCAATGCCTTGAACTGGGCGATGGCTTCCTTGTGATCGCGCAGCCCGTAGTAGGCATTGCCCAACCAGTACAAGGTGGATTCGCGGTAGCCCGTCCTGGGGTACTTGGCCAGGAAGGCCTGCAGGTCTTTGGCGCCACCGGCGAAGTCGGCCTGGCGCATGCGTGCCAGCGCGTCTTCGAAGGCCTTCTTTTCATCCGGGTCGACATTGAATGTCTTGCCGTCCAGCGTGACCGGCTGGGGCTCGAACTTGCGGATTCGCTCGTCGACGCCCTGCTGCAGGTCTTTCTGGCGACGCTGCACTTCGGCCAGGTCCCGGGCCAGCAACTCGTTTTGTCCGCGCTGGTTGGCCAGATCCCCCTTGAGCTGCTCGATCTGGGCATTCATGTCCAGCAAGCTGCGGCGCAAGGTGTCGATCTGGGTGCTCAGTGCCGTCAGGCGCGCCGTGAGCGCCTCCTGATCCTGGGTGCGTTGTTGGCGCAGCTCCAGGATGGCACGACGGGCGTCGTCATCCTCGAACAGGCCAGCCTGGCTGGTGGTGGCCGCCAGGGCCAGCACCGCCGTCATCAAGGGGCGCAACACGGCTTTCATGCTCAGCGGGTCTTGAATTCAGCGCGACGGTTCTTGGCGAAGGCTTCTTCGGTGGCGCCTTCCACGGCAGGACGCTCCTTGCCGAAGCTCACGGCTTCCACTTGCTCGGCCGGCACGCCCAGCAGGCCCAGGGCCTTGGCGGTGGCCTGGGCACGCTTCTGACCGAGGGCCAGGTTGTACTCGCGGCTGCCACGGGCGTCGGTGTGGCCTTCAACGGTCAGGCGGCGGGCCTTGTTGCCCAGCAGCTTGGCGTAGCCGTCCAGGGTGCCGTTGTACTCGGGCTTGACCACGTAGCTGTCGTAGTCAAAGTAGATGACCTTGGCCAGACCTGCGGCCGGATCCACGTTCTCGGCAGGGGTGGTGACCACAGGGGCCACGGCCGACGAAGCACCGGCGTTGGGGTCGACGCTGCGGGTGGCCGACGAGTCAACGATCGGAGCGGGCTTGCTGTCGTCAAGCTTGACGCGCGAGGCGCAGCCACCCAGGGTCAGGAGGGCGGCGGCAGTGATCAGGGTCAGGGCAGAAGAGATGCGGATGGTCATGGTCGGAATCTCCGGCGCAATGCGCGTTCGGGTTCTGGTTTGGGAAAGGAAAAAGCGCTCAGGGCTTGCCAGCCACGCCGGGGCCCCAGACGGGCTCGCGGACATCGGCTGTCGAGGTGGTCAGGGTGGCCTTGATGCGGCCATCCAGTGAGGTGGTCATCAGAACGTCACGGCCTTGCGAACGCGTGGCATAGATGATGAGCCGGCTGTTGGGGGCGAAGCTGGGGCGTTCGTCGTCTCGGGTGTCGGTCAGCACGCGCACATCGCCGCTGGCCAGGTTCATCAGGTGCACCCGGAAAGCGCCGCTGACCTGACCGATGTAGGCCAGCCACTTGCCATCCGGGCTGAGGGCGGGCGAGACGTTGTAGCCGCCCGAAAAGGTCACGCGCTGGGCGTTGCCGCCACTGGTGGGCACGCGGTAGATCTGGGGGCTGCCGCCACGGTCGCTCACGAAGTACACCGACTGGCCGTCGGGCGCGAAAGCCGCTTCGGTGTCGATGCTGCTGCTCTGCGTGAGGCGGCGCACGATGCCGCCTTCGGCGCTGATCAGGTACAGCTGCGACAGGCCGTCCTGGCTCAGGGTCACGGCCAGCTGCCTGCCATCGGGTGACCAGGCCGGGGCGCTGTTGGAGCCCTTGAAGTTGGCCAGGATGCGGCGCTGGCCGGTCAGCACGTCTTGACCGATCACGGTGGCCTTGCCGTGCTCGAAGGACACATAGGCCAGCTGTCGGCCATCGGGTGACCAGCTCGGCGAGATGATGGGCTGACGGCTGGCCAAGGCGGGCTGGGCGTTTTCGCCATCGGCATCGGCCACCAGCAAGGTGTACTGCCGGCCAGCCTTGTTCACGTAGGCGATGCGCGTGGCGAACACGCCCTTCTCGCCCGTGAGTTGCTCGTAGATGTCGTCGGCGATGCGGTGCGCGGCCAGGCGCAGGTCACCGGCGGGCACCACCAGGCTGCGGCCGCCCTGGTCCTTGGCCTTGAGGGTGTCCCACAGGCGGTAGCGCACATCGAAGCGCCCATCGGCCAGCGGCGACACCGAACCGGCCACCAGGGCATCAACACCCTTGCTGCGCCATTCGGGCAGGGCCGGGCGAGAGGCTTCATCGAGGCGGTCGGCCGAAGCGTCGAGCATCTTGAACAGGCCGCTGCGCTCAAGGTCGGCCCGCACGATGCTGGCGATGGCCTGCGGCGAGCGGTTTTCGTCGCGGAACTTGCCCAGTGCCACCGGGATCTGGGTGGCGCCCACGCCGCTGATCTCGACCTTGAACTGCGCCTGGGCGGGCAGGCTCAGGGCCAGAACAGGCCCCAGCAACAGGCCGGCACCCAGGGCCTTCAGGCTGCGCCGACGGGTGCGCGCCGACGGCGGGCTCAGGGGGTCTGGCAAGGCACTCAAGGGCAGCAAACGCATGGGTCGTTCAGGGTCGGTTCAGCACAAACCCGCAATGGTACCGGAGCCTGCGGCTTCACGCAGGTTCACACGGGCACGGCCTGCAAGCCTCAGAGCAGCACGATGTCGTACTGCTCGGGCGACAGCGAGGGCTCCGACTGCAGCGAGATGGGCTTGCCGATGAAGTCGCTCAGGCCCGCCAGGTGCTGGCTTTCCTCGTCGAGCAGCATCTCGACCACCGTGGAATGCGCCACCACGCGGAACTCCTTGGGGTTGAATTGTCGCGCCTCGCGCAGGATCTCGCGCAGGATGTCGTAACAGGTGGTTCGGGCCGTGCGCACCTGGCCCCGCCCTTCGCAGGTGGGGCATGGCGTGCACAGCATGTGCGCCAGCGATTCGCGCGTGCGCTTGCGGGTCATCTCGACCAGGCCCAGTTGCGAGAAGCCGCTGAGGGTGCCCTTGGTGCGGTCGCGGGCCATCTGCTTGCGCAACTCGGCCAGCACGCTCTCACGGTGTTCTTCGCGGCCCATGTCGATGAAGTCCACGATGATGATGCCGCCCAGGTTGCGCAGGCGCAGCTGGCGCGCGATGGCGTGGGCCGCTTCCAGGTTGGTCTTGAAGATGGTCTCGTCGAAATTGCGGGCGCCCACGTAGCCGCCCGTGTTGACGTCGATGGTGGTCAGGGCCTCGGTCTGGTCGATGATGAGGTAGCCGCCCGACTTCAGGTCGACCCGCCGGGCCAGCGCACGCTGGATCTCGGTGTCGATGTTGTAGAGGTCGAAGATGGGGCGCTCGCCGCGGTACAGGGCCAGGCGGCCCACGGCCGAGGGGCTGTACTCCTGGCCGAAGGCCTGCAGCAGCTCGAACTGCTCGCGCGAATCGATGCGGATGGTCTGCGTGGTCTCGGTGACCAGGTCACGCAGCACGCGCTGCACCAGGCTCAGCTCCTGGTACACCAGCTGCCCGGGGGGCGACTTCAGGCCCCGTTCACGCACGGCCAGCCAGGTCTTGCGCAGGTAGGCGATGTCGGCCTGCAGCTCGGTGTCGGTGGCTTCTTCGGCGTTGGTGCGCAGGATGTAGCCGCCGGCCGGGCGCCCGTCGGCCTGGGCGGCCGCCTGGGTCAGCTGCACCATGCGTTCGCGCAGCTGCTCCCGGGTCTCGGCCGAACCGATCTTCTGCGAAATGCCGATGTGGTCGTCTTGCGGCAGGTACACCAGCATGCGGCCGGCCACGCTGATCTGCGAGGTCAGGCGCGCACCTTTGGTGCCGATCGGGTCTTTCAGCACCTGCACCATCAGGGTCTGGCCCTCGTGCAGGCGCTTTTCGATGGGCACGGGCGGCTCGTTGCGCGGCGGCTTGCCCGCCCCGCCCTGCCCGGCTTCGGTGTGCAGGTCGGCCACGTGCAGGAAGGCCGCACGCTCCAGCCCGATGTCGATGAAGGCCGACTGCATGCCCGGCAGCACGCGCACCACCTTGCCCACGTAGATGTTGCCCACCAGGCCGCGCTCCAGGGCGCGCTCGACGTGCAGCTCCTGCACGGCACCCCCTTCGATGATGGCCACGCGGGTTTCCTGGGGGGCCCAGTTGATCAGGATGTCGTGCGAATGGCTCATGGTGCGGGGTTCTTCCTCAATTGAATGTTGTCGAGCACGTGCAGGCCGGGGCGCGGCTGCTGGCTGGCCGCGATCAGGCCCGCGGCCACCTGGGCCACATGCACGGGGCGGTGCGACGCCGGGATCAGGGGTGCAGCCCAGCGACTGGCCCACTGGCCCAGGCGTTCGCCCAGGCGGAATTCGGCGCGTTCGCCCAGCAGCAGCGAGGGCTGGGCCACGGTGAGCGATTCAAAACCGATGGCGGCCAGGCCCTGCTCCATCTCGCCCTTGACCCGGTTGTAGAACACCCGACTGCGGGCGTCGGCCCCCAGGGCGCTGACCACCAGGAACTGGCGCGCACCGTGGGCCTTGGCCTGGCGCGCCAGGGCCAGCACGTGGTCGTGGTCCACACGGCGGAAGGCCTCTTGCGAGCCGGCCTGGCGGATGGTGGTGCCCAGGGCACAAAACACCGTGTCCACCTGGAACCAGTCGGGGTGGTCGGCCAGGTCTTGCCAGCTGGTGTGCAGGGCTTGCGCGCGTGGGGGCAGCGGGAAGGGGCGGCGCAGCAGCACCTTCAGTTCACTGACACCTGCGTGCGTGGCCAGACGCGCCAGCAGCTGCTGCCCGACGGCGCCCGTGCCACCAGCCAGCAGCACACGGCCCGGCCAGGCGCCCGAAGGCGGCGAAACGAGTGGGGCATCGGCCATGGGAACTCCTGCGTGGTGTGGGCTCAGAACTGCCAGCCCAGCGGGCGCAGCAGCTCGGCGGTTTCGAACAAGGGCAGGCCCATGATGCCGCTGTAGCTGCCGTCCATGCGCTGCATCCAGGCCGCGGCCTGGCTCTGCACGGCATAGGCACCGGCCTTGCCCATGGGCTCGCCACTGGCCAC
>JBEGRT010000417.1:0-9913 GCA_041180305.1 Pseudomonadota bacterium | reverse complement strand
TGAAAAGGCAAAAGACATACCAGACCACAATCTTAACATACACCACTAACTTAACAACAACAACACGGTGGTGAACCTTGTCACCACCGAAATCATCATGGCGGCCCTGATGGGCTACCTGGCTGTGCTTTCCAGAAATGATGCCCAAGCGCCTGCTCTACCTCACCGCTGAAGAGTGGCCCACCTTTCGCGTGGACGTGACCACCCTGTTCGGTCAGGAACTTCCCCGGCTGGGCATCTGCACTGACCTCGCGACCGAGCGCAAGGGCCAGGGCGAACTGCCGGCCTGGCCCGCGGGCGAATTGCACCTGTGTGCCCCCGGGCGACACAAGGCTGAAACCTACGTTCGCAAGTTCATGCACCTGGTGGGCCAGGCCTGCTGGGGCGGCCGTGGCCGCATCGATGCCATTCAGGTGCGCGACATGCCGGTGGTGGCGGCGGTGGGCCTGCTGGCAGCCCGCGTGCGGGGCGTGCCGTTTTTCTACTGGATGAGCTACCCCCAGTCGGAAGGCCAGGTTGATCGGGCCCGTCAGCGTGGCCCCAAGGCTGGCCTGCGCTACTGGTTCCCGCTGGTGCAAGGCCTGGTGGGCCAGTGGCTGCTGTACCGGTTCGTGTTGCGGCGTGCCGACCACGTGTTCGTGCAGAGCGACCACATGGCCCAGGACGTGGCCCGCAAAGGCGTGCCCGCATCACAGCTCACGGCCGTGCCCATGGGAGTTGACCCCGACCGTGCCGACCCCGGCCGCATCGAGCCCACCGACGACGCACGCCTGAAAGGCCGTTCGGTGGTGGTCTACCTGGGCAGCCTTGACCGCACCCGCCAGATCGACGTGCTGGTGCAGGCCATGCCTCGGGTCAGACAGCAGGTGCCCGATGCCCTGCTGGTGCTGGCCGGCGATGCCGACGACGACGACCAGCGCGCCCACATCCGCCAGCTGGTCAACGACCCCGCCGTGCGCGACAGCGTGCTGTGCACCGGCTGGATGCCCATGCAGGACGCCTGGCGCTACGTGCGAGCGGCCCAGGTGGCCGTCTCGCCCGTGCCCCGTGGCCCCCTGCTCGACGTGGCCTCGCCCACCAAGGTGCTGGAATACATGGCCCTGGAACTGCCCGTGCTGGTGAACGACAACCCCGACCAGCAACAGGTGGTGCAAGCCAGCGGTGCCGGCCTGTGCGCGCCCTACGAACCTGAAGCCTTCGCCCAGGCGATCGTGACCTTGCTGCGCACGCCTGAAGCCGAGCGGCAGGCCATGGGCCGCCGTGGCCGCGCGCACGTGCAGGCCACACGCAGCTATGCCCAACTGGCCCAGCGTGTGGGGGCGGTGTATCACCGCCTGATGCGATGAACACCAAGGCACGCCGCGGGTGGCGGCATGTGCTGGTGGCGGCCGGGCTGGCAGGCGCCACCCTGGGCCTGCGGCCCGCCCAGGCCGATGACTGGCCCGCCCTGCGCGACGAAGACCTGGCGGTGGCCTCAGGCAGCGTGCTCGATTTCTCCGGCTTTCACAAGCTGCGCCCCATCACAGAAGCCGATGCCCTCGTCATCGACGCCAACGGCGAGTTCAAGGTGCGCAGCACCGGAGAGCGCCGCCGCTTCCTGATCGCCGCCCTGGGCTTGAGCAACATCACGGGAGGCTTCCCGCCCGAAGACGAAGCCCAGGCCTGGGTCGACCAGGTCGTGCGCCGTGGCTACAACATGGTCCGGCTCGACTTCGTGGAAGACGTGCTCATGAACCGGCGCACGGCCGACCTCGACCCCGACCCCGTGCAGTTGCGCCGCTTGCAGCACCTGCTTTCGCGCCTGCGCGCTGCCGGGGTGTACTACATCCTGAACCTGATGAGTTCCGACAACGGGGCTTATGGTGGGGTGCATGAACGCTGGCGGCCCCAGAAGGACCTGATCGCCCGCATGTACACCCAGCCCGATGCCATGGCGCACTGGCAGGCCTGGGTGCAGAAGGTGTACGGAGCCACCAACCCCTTCACAGGCCAGAGCCTGCTGAAAGACCCTGCGCTGGCGGGCGTGGCCTTGCTCAATGAGTCGGGGCTGAACATGGTCACCCGCAAAGGCACGCCGCCCGGCATTGAAGCCCAGTGGCGAGCCTGGATGGACCAGCAGACCAGCCTGCCCAGCCCCCCCAACTGGCGCCCCATGCAGCGCAACGACGCGGCCTGGCAGACCTGGCTGGTCAGCCGTGAAGCCCGCATGGCGCAAGACTTGAGCCAGTTCGTGCGCGACCAGGGCTTCAAGGGGGCCATCACGCTGTTCAACAACTGGCTCTCGCCCGCGGCCAGCTTCAGCCGTGCCCGACTGCAGTGGATCGATGTGCACAACTACGCCGCCGAGCCCGACCAATGGGTCACACCCGGCTCACGCCTGAAATCGGTCAGCATGATCGATCAAAAGGGCGGCTACCTGCTCGATCTCGCGGCCACACGCGTGTGGGGCAAGCCCTTCACGGCCACCGAATACGGCCAGGTTTTCTGGGACCCCAAGCGCCGCGAACACCTCCTGATGGGCCCGGCGCTGGCCGCCTTCCAGGGCTGGCAAGGCATCGGGCAGCACAGCCGGGCGATCGAACTGGCGTACGGCCAAAAGGGCGGCTTCGGGCAGATCCGCCCCTTTCTGGTGGGCATGGACCCCATCAGCCGTGCGGGCGACGTGATCGCGGCGGCCCTTTACGGCCGTGGCGATGTGCAGCCCAGCAAGGTGCGCTGGGACCTGCAACTCACCGAGCGCTACGCCCTGCATGAAACCGGGCCCCTGTGGGCGGTCAGCCGGCAATGGGCGCAACTGGCCCTGGTGGGCGGCATCGGCTTGCGCATGCCGGGTGCACCCAGCGTGCCACAGGCCATTCCCCTCACGCTCAAGACCCAGCCTGACAACGAAACCCCTGGCGGTGCCCAGTGGGTCGAGCGTCTGCGCAAGGAAGGCAAGCTGCCCGCCAGCAACCGCACCCGCTTCGACAAAGGCCAGTTCCAGTCGGACACGGGTGAGCTGTGGCTCGATGCAGGCGCCGGGGTGTTCTCCGTTCAGACGCCCCACTTTGAAGGCATCACCCTCCAAAGAGGGGGCTCTTTCGGCCTGTCTTCCCTCACAGTCTCGTCTGCCACGCAGGGAGTGACCGTGGCCTTGTTCTCGCCTGAGCGCACGGCGCTGTCGGCGGCGCGCCGCTTGCTGCTGGTCGTGTGCACCGATGCGCGCAACACCGGCATGCAGTTCCGCGATCCGCAGGCAGAAGTGCTGGCCCAGGTGGGCACCTTGCCGGTTCGCATCGAGCCCATCCAGGTTTCCCTGCGCATGACACTTCAACCACTGAAGTGGGTGCTTTATCCAGTTTCCATGAACGGCCGTCGTCATCAACCTGTCCCAATTCAGGTCGATCATGCCCATGTGCAGATCGCCCTGGACACCCAGAAATTGCCTCAGGGGCCCGTGCTCTTTTTCGAGCTGGTGCCGCAGCCGTGAACCCCATGCCCCAGCCACCTCGCCTGACCATCGTCGTGCCAGAGTTGTTGCCGGTCCCGCCCAGCCTGGGAGGGGCGGTGGAGCAGTGGGTGCATGAAACCACGCAACGCCTGAGCCCTGAGGCCTTCGACATCCGCATCTGCTCGCGCCCCGGCGCCGAACGCTCGCCCGCGCACATCCGCAACCTGCACGTGCCCTGGACCCCGCTGGAACGCCTGAGCGAGGCGGTCAAGCAGCGCCTGAGCTGGCGCAACCCCCTGCGCTACCTGGCCAAAGTCATCGGGGTCAGCGCCTATGGCGTGCGCGCCATGCGCCTGGCCCGCGACAGCGACATCGTCTGCATCCACAACGAGCCCAACCTGCTGCTGTTCCTGAACAAGCAGCCCGGCCAGCGCGTGGTGCTGCACATGCACAACGACCACCTCACCCACCCGGCATTCCGGTGGCTGTACCACCGCCTGCTGCACAAGGTGGACACCGTGATCTGCGTGAGCGATTACATCCGCCAGTGCGCCCTCAGGCACTTTCCCGAACACGCCCACCGCTTCGAAGTGCTGTTCAACGCCACCGCGCCCGAGGTGTTCAAGCCCTATGGCCCTGAGGCCCGGCAGGCGCTGGCCCAGGTGCTGCCGCCCGACGACACCCGGCCCATGGTGCTTTACGTGGGCCGCCTGGTGCCAGAAAAGGGCGTGGATGTGCTCATCCGTGCCTTTGGCGAACTCAAGGCCCGCCAGCCCGATGCCCGCCTCGTGATTGCAGGCGCATCGTTTTTTGCCGGCTCCATCCGCAGCCCCTTCCAGGCCGAACTGGTTCGGCTGGCCGAGCCCTTCAAGAACGACATCGTCTTCACCGGCTACCTGCCGCACGAACAGCTCAAGTACCTGTACGCCGCGGCAGACGTGATCGCCTTTCCGCCCGTGTGGGGTGAGCCCTGTGCGCTGGTCGTGCTGGAAGCCATGGCCACGGGGGTGTGCTTCGTGGCCACCGAAGTGGGCGGCATTCCCGAAGTGATGGAACACCAGCGCACCGGCCTGCTGGTGCCCCCGGGCGACAGCCACGCCCTGTGCGAAGCACTTGACCAGGCCCTGTCGTCTCGGTCCCTGCGAGAAGCCTGTGGCCAGGCCGCACGCGCCAAGATCCTGCAGGGCTTCACCTGGGCCCACCTGCTGCAGCGCCTGCCCAAGTTGCTGGAGGGCCGCGCATGATCGCCATCGTGTACCCCCAGTTCTACGGCGTGGGCGGCATCGCGCGCTATCTGGATTCTTTCCTGGCCAACCTGCCGGCCGGTGCGCCGCCGGTGGTGCTCATCACGGGCGACGAACACCGCCAGCCCCGCCAGTACCGTGGCGTGCAGATCGTGCACGTGCCGTTCAGCAGCAGCCGCTTCAACCTGTTCACCTGGGGCCTGGCCGTGCGCCGCCTGCTGCGCCAGATGCACCAGCGCGGCGAGGTCAAGGTGGTGAACTTCCACTTCCCGCCGCTCATTCCCGGCCTGTTCCTGCCGCCCGAGCTGCCCATGGTGCTCACGGCCCACACCACCTACCTGGGCATGTCGGGGCGCTTCACGCCCGAGCGCCACTTCAACAGCCCCTGGGGCCCGCTTTCAGTGGCCATCAAGCAGTGGATGGAGCGCCGCATCTTTGCCAAGGCGGCCGAGGTCATCGCGCTGACCGAGCAAGGCCATCAGGAAGTGCTCTCTTACGGCTACCGGCGCCCCGTGCACATCATCCCCAATGGGGTCGACCTGCGCGAGTTCCAGGTCGGAGAGCCCGTGCAGAAGGACATCGATGTGCTGTTCGTGGGCCGCATCGAAATCCGCAAAGGCAGCCGCGCCATGGCCCCGCTGTGCCAGGCCTTGCTGGCCCGCCAGCCCGACCTCCAGATCGCCATCGTGGGCTACGGCGACGACGAAGCCCATGTGCGCGAAGCCCTGGCCCGCATGGGCGTTCTGGGCGCCCAAGTGCACATGGCCGGCAAAGTGCCGCTCAGCGAAGTGGGCACCTACTACCGCCGCGCCAAGGTGTACGCCTCCACCTCGTACTACGAGGGTTTGCCGGGCACCTGTCTGGAGGCCATGGCCATGGAACTTCCATGCGTGGTCTGGGACCTTCTCTTCTATCAAGGGCTGGTTGAGCCTGGCCTGACCGGCATGCGCGTGCCGGTCAATCAGATCGACAACATGGCAAGTCGCGTGCTGGAGCTCGTGCGCGACCGATACAAAGGCACCCAAATGGGGCGGGCTGCACGCAGCCACCTTGCAAGGGGTTACGATTGGGCCGCTCTGGCAGATCAGATCACCAAAAGACTGACCGCCAAAGCCAACGAATGATCAAAATGACCTTTGAATCCGGGAGAAGAATCAGGGTGATGATCATGGGGCTGCGTGGCCTGCCAGGTGTGCAAGGCGGCGTAGAAACCCATGTCGAAAAGCTGGCGCCCTTGCTCTGCGAGCTGGGCTGTGACGTCGAAGTGCTGGTGCGCAAGCCCTACCAGCCCGATGTCGGCCCTGTGTGGCGCGGCGTTCGCATCACCCGCCTGTGGGCGCCCGCTTCGGGCTCGCTCGAAGCTGTCTTGCACAGCCTGCTTTGCGTGGGCCATGCCATCGTGCGCCGCCCAGATGTGCTTCACGTGCACGCCATTGGCCCCGCCCTGGTGGCCCCCCTGGCGCGCCTGTTCGGCCTGCGCGTGGTGGTCACCCACCACGGTCCCGACTACGAGCGCCAGAAGTGGGGCATCGCGGGCCGCACGGCCCTGAAACTGGGCGAATGGATGGGCATGCGCCTGGCACATCAGCGCATCGCGATTTCGCCTGTGGTGCGCAAGCTGATCGCCACCCGCCATGGGGTCGATGCCGCCCTGATCCCCAACGGCGTGGATCGCCCTGAGCCCGTGGACGGCTCGGAAGTGCTGGCCGAACACGGCCTGACCGCACAGCGCTACGTCCTGATCGTCAGTCGGCTGGTGCCTGAAAAGCGCCACGGCGACCTGGTCGCGGCCTTCCATGCGGCCAAGCTGCCCCCCGAATGGCGCCTGGTCATCGTGGGCGGTGCCGACCACCCCGGCCCCTACACCCAGGAACTCGACCGGCTGGCCAGCCGAACCGAAGGCGTCGTCCTCACGGGGGTCCAGACCGGCCAACGCCTGCAGCAGCTGTATGCACACGCCGGCATGTTCGTGCTGCCTTCCAGCCATGAAGGCCTGCCCATTGCCCTTCTGGAGGCCATGAGCCATGGCCTGCCCGTGGCGGCCAGCGACATCCCGGCCAACAAGGCCGTGGGCCTGCCTGAACACTGCTACGTCCCCCTGGGGCACGTCGGGGCTGCCGCGCAGCGCATCGGCCAGATCGCGGCCGACATGCCCGCCGCACGGCACGAAGCGCAGCAAGTGGCCGACGAGCTCATGCCGCGCTTCAACTGGCGCGCCATCGCCCGCGACACGGTGCGGGTCTATGCCGACCGCGGCAATGCGGTCACCGAGTTCCAGTCTGACCCCACACCCCTGCGCTGACACTCCTCAGCCCGCGCAGTAACGTCCATGAGTCAGAAGATCTCGCAGTCCAAGTGGGCCCTGGTGGAATCAGGGCTCTCGGTGGCCATGCCGGCGCTGTCGCTGGTGCTCATGGCCCGGCTGTTGCAGCCCTCAGACTACGGCGTGTACGGCGTGGCCTGGGCCGTGCTGGCCCCGCTGTGGATCCTGGTCGAGTGCTTCTTTTCCGACTACCTGCTGCTGCAACCCGACAACGAAGCCACGGGCCGATTCGCCCGCTCGGCCTACGGCTGGACCCTGCTGGGCACGGCCGTGCTGGTGGGCGGCTTGCTGGCCGTGGGGCCCTGGTTGCTGCCCACCCAACGGGCAGACACCCTGCAGGTGTTTCAAGCCATGGCCATCAGCCTGATCCTGCCGGCGCTTTACAGCGTGCCGCAGGCCCTGGTGTTCAAGGCCGCACATTTCAAGCTGCTGGCCGGGCGCACCGTGGCTGGCCGCCTGCTGGCCCTGCTGGTGGGCGGTGGCCTGGCCTGGCAGGGTGCCGGTGTGTGGGCCCTGGTGGCCATTCAGCTCATCAATGGCGTGGTCACGGTGCTGGCCACCTGGGCGCTGCCCCTGGGCCGCGTGCGCCCCTCGCTGCAGGCCGAACCCTTGCGTGGGCACTGGGCCTTCATCCTCAAGATCAACGCCAACAACGCACTGTCCATGTACAGCCGCCGCGTGTTCCTGCTGGTGGCCGCCGGCGTGGCCAGCCTCGACACCGTGGGCCGCATGGAAATGGCCAGCCGCGTGGTCGACATGATCAACTCGGTGTTCACTGGCTTTGCCAAGCGCCTGGCCCTGCCCCTGTTCATGAAGCGGGGCACACCCCAGCCCGAACTGGTGGCGCAATACTGGCGCCTGACCCTGCTCACCACCGTGGTCTCGCTGCTGGCCTACAGCCCTCTGGTGGCCTGCGGCCCCTGGGTGTTCCAGACCTTCCTGGGCGGCAAATGGGAAGGCGCAGGCGTGCTGGTGGTCTACCTCAGCCTGGCGGCCGGCCTGCAGGCGTGGCGCTACTACAGCTTCGACCTGGCCAACATGCAAGACAAGCCCGGCGTGAACCTGGCCTGCCAGGTGCTGAGCCTGGCCATGTTCGCCCTGGCCGCCCAATGGATCAATGGCGATTCGCTCACGGCGCTGGGTCAGGCGTGGCTGGTGGCCAATCTGGGCATCGTCGTGGGGGCAAGCCTGCTGTTCCACCACAGCCACACCCTGCGTGACTGGCTGGCCGGCGGCAAGACCCTGGCCATGATGGTGGGCAGCCTGGGCGCCGCCTGGGCGCTCAACACCTGGGGCCCCCAGGCCGGCTGGGCCACCCTGGCCTCACTGGTGGCTGCCGTGGCCATACACCTGGGCATCAGCCGAGCGCTGGCCTGGGCCGATTGGCAGACCATGCGCCAGAGGATGGCCGCCTGATGGCCCAACCCAGCGCCTGCCGGCCTGACCAGGCCGCCCCCGCCGCCACGCAACGCCCCACGGTGCACGTGGTGACCTGGTTTTACGAACGCCAGCCGGGCCTGGCCATTTACGTTGCGCGCCTGCAGGCGCTGATGAAACACGCCGACGTGACCGTGGTGTGCCGACATGCCCGAGACATCGAACGCCTGGGGCTGCCCCTGAAGGCCCACGTGATCGACACCCCGGGGGAAAGCCAGTTCGACATCGTTCGCTACACCCGGCAGGCGGCCCGCTGGCTGCAGGGCCAGGGCTGCGGGCCCGTGGTGCTGCTCACGGCCCAGGTGGCCCTGTGCGCCCACTGGCTGCCGGGCCGCGAGGTGTGCCTGTACTGGAACGAAATGCCAGGCCATATTTTTCCCAGGCCGCGCTTCAACCCGTTCAAGGCCATCAGCCATGCCGTGTTGCGGCACCTGGTGTATGGCGGGGCCCTCAAGGCCCAGGTGGTCATGCCCATCAGCCACTTCATGCAGCAAGACCTGCTGGCCCGTGGCCGTTCACTGAGCCACACCCCGGTGGTGCCCATGGGCGTGTTTGGCGAACTGCCCCAGCCCGTGCCCGTGGAGCCCAACCCCGCACACGCACTGCACGTGGTGTATGCCGGTTCGCTGACCGAAGAAAAAGGGCGGCGCGAACTGCTCGACGGTGTGATCGGGGCGCTGGACCGTGGCTTGAATGTGCGCCTGACCCTGGTGGGCCTGAGCCGGGCCGAGCAAGACCAGATCAGGCGACAGTTTGCCGAAGCCGGGCACGGCCGCGCCGTGCAGGCCCTGGGCCTGCTGCCCCACGCTGAGGCGCTGGCCCATGTGGCGGCGGCCGATGTGGCCTTTGCCATGCTGCACCCCGAACCGCATTTCCAGTACAACCCACCGACCAAGGTGTTTGAGTACCTGGCCTGTGGGGTGCCCGTGCTTTACAACGACCTGCGCACCCTGAGTGCCTACCTGGCCCATGGGCGCACCGGCTATTGCGCACCGCTCAGTGCGCAGGGCGTGCAGGAAGCGCTTCGCTGGATGTGCGAGAACCGGGCCGAACTGGCCTCGTGGCGCGCACCCTGCCGCGAAGCAGGGGCGCCTTATCGGTGGGCTGAGATTGAGCCCATGTTCCTGGCCAGTGTGTTGCCAGGTTCAGCCGTTCTGCTGGGGTGATGCCACCTTCGGTTGAAGCCATGCACTGATGTGCCGGCGTATTGGGGTATCGATCTTCGATTCGATCCACCCGCATGCAATGAATGCTGTCACGATGATCAGCCAGCCTTGTCCTGCGCTGAGTGCTTTCCCCATGGATGCGCTGACGCCAAAGGCCACGGACATCAACGGCATGTGCAGTGCGTAGAGCGGGTAACTGCTTTGACCCGCGAAGCGCAGCAGGGGGGCGGCACGCGTCTCATGGCGGCTGGCCGCACCAGCGATCAATGTGGGGATGATCATCGTCACAGCGAGCATGTCCACAAGCCCATTG
>JBEGRT010000416.1:0-7484 GCA_041180305.1 Pseudomonadota bacterium | reverse complement strand
GCCCCACCGGCCACCAGCTTCGACTGGAAGGCCGCGGCCACCGCACGCTGCACCACGGCTGCCGGGCCCGGCTGGCCTTCGGCCTTCCAGGGGCCGCCCACGTTGTCGGCGCCAGTGGCCTGCCAGGTGGCTAGGCACTGGGCCACGTAATCGGGCGCGTACACGGTGTGCACGTCCAGGCGCACGATGAATTCGCCCGCGGCCTGCTCGATGCAGCGGTTCAAGCCGCACGAGACGATGCGCCCCGGGTTGTCGATCATCACAAAACGTGGGTCGCGCTTGCAGAAGGCCTGAAGCTTCTTGCGCGTGCCGTCGTCACTGAGGCCGTCGGCGATCAGCACCTGCAGCTGCCAGCCCTGTGGCACCTGCTGCGCGGCCACGCTGCGGCAGAAGGCTTCGATGTGGTCGGCCTCATTGCGGCACGGCACGATCACCGAGACCGTGCGTTTCACGTTGCTCACACTCATGCAGACCCCACCGGGCGGCCCTTGTTCAGGCTGGAACAGGGCTTGAGCAGTTGCAGGTACAGCGTCCACATGCGGTCCATCTGGCCGCGGCGCGAGGCTTCGCGCTCGACCACCACACGGTTGTAGGCGCCCATCAGGCGGGCTTGCTCAGGGTGGTCGCAGGCCTGCACCAGGGCCGTGGTGATGGCCTGGGCGTCACGCACCGGCACGATCCAGCCACCCCGGGCGTCGAGCCACTGGCGGTTGGCCGGCAGGTCAGAAGCCACGATGGGCAGGCCGCAGGCCATCGATTCCAGCACCGACACCGAGGTGGCATCGCTGGTGGGCACCGACAGCGAGACCCGGCTGCGCTGGATGGCCGACACCATGGCCTGGTCGCCCACCCGGCCATGGAAGGTCACGGCACTTTGCAGCCCGAGGGCGGCCACCTGGGCCTGCAGCGCCTCGGCCTGGGTGCCGCCGCCCAGCAGGTGCAGGTGGGCACGGGTCTGGGGCCGTGCGGCACACAGCCCGGCAAAGCCCTGCAGCACCGTGTCGATGTTGTAGTTGGGCTCCCAGCTGCGCAGGCTGATCACCTCGAAGCCATCGGCCGGTGCGGCCGGGCAGAACTTGTCGGTGTCGGCCCCCCACAAGATCTGGTGCGCCGGGGCCTTGGGGTGGTAGGTGGCGATCTCTTCGACCATGTCCATGGAATCGGCCGTGATCAGGTCGGCACGGCGCAGCGACCAGCCCACCACCTGCCGCATCAGGCGGCTTTCGCGCGGTGTGACCAGGATGTCCGAACCCCAGGCTGTCAGCACCGTGGGGCGTTGCAGCCCGCAGGCCGCCGCCCACAGGCCATATGAGGTCACGTAGTGGCCATGCACCACGCACACCGGCCAGCGCGCGTGCAACTGCGCCGCCACACGGCGCACTTCGGGCAGGGCCAGGAACCAGCCCAGCTTGTCGCTACCCGGCCGGATGGCGATGACCTCGTCGGCGCCCGGCACCTCGGCCGGCTGGCGCGTGACCACCACCGCCCGGGCACCGCGCTCGACGACTGCCGCCACCCAGCGCCGCGTGTGCACGCTGGCGGCATCGGCAAAGAACAAGATGCGGTCAGGGGCCTTGGGCGCCATCAGGCACGGCCTCCGGCGCGTTGCTGACGCTGGGCCGCGTGGGCCAGGGCCTTGTTCAGGTTGTCGTGCCCGGCCCAGGCCGCATACACCGCGTGCAGTTCAGGGTGCTGGGCCAGCAGGCTGGCATCGACCTCGCGGGTGTCACCCATGACCACGGCCGGCTGGCCCATGGTGCGCGGCCCCACGATGGCGAAATCGGGCACATCACCCGACACGAAACTGAAGGCCTGCACGATCACGCCCCGGCCGATGCGGGCCCCGGGCGCGATGATGCAATGCGGCCCGACAAAGCTGTAGGCGCCGATGTGGGTGGCGCGGCGCACGTAGCCCACCGGATCAGAGTGCCCGTAATACCTTTGCCCCATGATGCGCACCGAGCGGTGGCTGGAATGGCTGAGCACCGACACATAGTTGGTGATCTGCACGCCCTCATCGATCGTCAGGCCGTTCGAGCCGTCGATGCGGTTGAAGTGCCCGATGAAGATGTGGTCGGCCAGGGTGATGCCGTCCGGGCACTCGAAGCAGGTGTGCGTGCTGAACCGCGTGTTGGGGCAATAACCGCCCCGCTCGTTCTGCCAGCCATAGATGATGCGCGGCCCACTCGCCAGCGACAGCAGGCGAGCCAGGGCACGTTTGATGGTCTGTGGGATGGCGGACATGGCGGCGTTTCAGCGAGCCCGTATTGTCACCGGGGAATGCCCCGGCCTGGGGCGCCCCCCATGAACAGGCACCCGCGAGCCCGGGGTGTCGCCCCGCGTGTCAAGCCTTTGAATCACCCCGAAGTGCTGCCGGCGACCACAAGGCGCGCCAGGGCAGGCCCGCGTGCCGCAAAAACACCCGGTAAGCCACCACGATGGCCACGAGGTAGCCCAGGCTGGACGCCACCGCCGCACCCACGGCGCCATGCAGAGGCACCAGCACGCAACCCAGCGAAAAACTGATGGCCAGCGACAGGCCCGCGATGCTGCCCGACAGGTGCGGTTTGCCCAGGTGGTTGGTGTAAAACGCCGACAGGCTGGACGCCGCCGCATACGCGGCCACGCCCGGCAGCAGGGCCGCCAGCGGCAGCACCGAGGCCGCATAGGCCTCACCCATGACCCAGGGCAGCCCCCACCAGGCACCGGCCAGCAACACCGGGGCCGCCGCCAGCGTGGCCAGCACATTGATGCGCACGGCCTGCACCGTGGTCTGCCCGGCCACCGCCCGGTCAGGGTGGCCAATGCGCGAATAGGCCGACACCGACACCGACGACGACAGCAGCCACAGCAGCTCGGCCACGCTCACGGCCACCGAGTAGGTGCCGACCACGGCCAGCCCCAGGTGACGCTCGACCAGGAACAGCGACGCCCGGTAATTGAGCAGGCTGATCACATTGGTGACGCCGATGGTGGCCACGAAACCCGGCTCCTGCCACCAGCGAGGGCGCGGCTGCACGGCCTCGATGCCTTGAGCGGCACGGGCCTCGTCACGCAGGCGGGCTTCGCGCAGCGCATACAGGGCCGTGCCCACCGCCACCACCGACTTGCCCAGCACCCAGGCCGTGAGCACCAGCACCACCATGGGCGTCTGGCGCTTGGTGCTGTCCAACAGCCACCACACCACCGTCAGCCCACCCAGCACCGAGGCCGGCGCAGCCACCTGGGCCAGGTTCAGCGGCCACATGCGCCCCTGCCCCAGCCACAGGCCAGTGGCCGTGGGCACCAGCAGCAGGAATGGGGCGGCCAGCGCCAGCAGCCACAACTGTGCATAGGGCATCACGGAGGTTGACCACGACACCGCCAGCAGCACGCCCGAGGCCAGCAGGCCCAGACCCACCGCGGCGCGCAAGACGCTGCGCAACAAGGGGGCGCCAAAGCCGCCTTCGCCCGCTTCCTGGCGAGACACCTGGCGGGCCAGCCACAGCCCCAGCCCCGTGAACAGGGTGAGCAGGCCCGACTCGATGGCCACGAACAGGGCAAACGCCCCCTGCACCTTGGGCCCCTGACGGGCCACCAGCACCGTGATCAGCAAGCCCAGGCTCACGATGGCCAGCTTGGCCACCAGGTTGCCCAAGGCGGCTTTCGGGATGGCCGACCAGGCCCGGCGAAACAGGGAATCAGACGCGTTGACAGACATTGGCGCCCATTGTCTCGCACGGTTTCATACAATTGAGGGTTTGGCCCCACCCGAAACTGTCGCCCAGGCCCGGCTACCCGCCGGTCTGACGCCGCCACGGTGGAGCGCCCCGCCACCGAAACCAGCCCATCCAGCCATGAGCACGCCTGACACGTCCAAGCCTTCGACGCCCGACACCGCCACCCCCGACACCGTGGTGGACACCAACAAACTGGTGGCCGAGCGTCGCGAGAAACTGGCGGCCATCCGCGCCCAGGGCGTGGCCTTCCCCAACGATTTCAAACCGGCCGACCGCGCCGCGGGCCTGCACGCAGCCCACGACGGCACCGAACCGGAAGCCCTGGAAGCCCAGGCCGTCAAGGCCAGCGTGGGCGGCCGCCTGATGCTCAAGCGCGTCATGGGCAAGGCCTGCTTCGGCACCCTGCAAGACGCCACCGGCCGCATCCAGGTCTATGTCACGCTGGACAACGTAGGCGCCGAGGCCCTGCAGGCCTTCAAGCACTGGGACCTGGGTGACATCCTGGGCGCCGAAGGCACCCTGTTCAAGACCAAGACCGGCGAGCTGTCGATCAAGGTGAGCAGCATCCGCCTGCTGACCAAGGCCCTGCGCCCGCTGCCCGACAAGTTCCACGGCATGACCGACCAGGAACAGAAGTACCGCCAGCGTTACGTCGACCTGATCGTGGACGAAGAATCGCGCGCCCGCTTCATCGCCCGTAGCAAGGCCGTGGCCTCGATCCGCAGCTTCATGGTCGACAACGGCTTCCTGGAAGTCGAAACACCCATGATGCACCCCATCCCCGGCGGTGCCAACGCCAAGCCCTTCATCACCCACCACAACGCGCTCGACCAGGAAATGTTCCTGCGCATCGCGCCCGAGCTGTACCTCAAGCGCCTGGTGGTGGGCGGCTTCGAGCGCGTGTTCGAGATCAACCGCAACTTCCGCAACGAAGGCGTGTCGGTCCGTCACAACCCCGAATTCACCATGATGGAGTTCTACGCGGCCTGGTGGAACCACCGCGACCTGATGGACTTCACCGAAAGCATCCTGCGCCACGCGGCCATCGCAGCCGTGGGCACCGCCCAGCTCACCTATGGTGGCAAGGCCGTGGACCTCGAATCGCCCTTCGAGCGCCTGACCGTGCGTGACTCGCTGGTGAAGTACGCCGGCCTGAGCGCCGAAGAGGCCGACAACGCCGAGGTGCTGCGCGCGCGCATCAAGGCCGCAGGCGAAGAAGCACCGGCCCGCTGGAGCCTGGCCGAACTGCAATTCGGCCTGTTTGAAGCCGCCGTGGAAGAAAAGCTCTGGCAGCCCACCTTCATCATCGACTACCCGGTGGAAGTGAGCCCGCTGGCCCGCGCCTCGGACGCCGACCCCAGCATCACCGAACGCTTCGAGCTGTTCATCACCGGCCGTGAATATGGCAATGGCTTCAGCGAGCTGAACGACCCCGAAGAGCAGGCCGCCCGCTTCCACGCCCAGGCCAGCGCCAAAGACGCAGGCGACGAAGAAGCCATGTTCTTCGACGCCGACTACATCCGGGCCCTGGAGCACGGCCTGCCCCCGACCGGCGGCTGCGGCATCGGCATCGACCGCCTGATGATGCTGCTGACCGACGCGCCGAACATCCGTGATGTGATCTTGTTCCCGGCGCTGCGCCGCGAGGTGTGATCGGGCGCTGACCTGGCGCGCCCCAGAGGCGCGTGACCGCACCCAACCAGGGGCCTCAACGGCCCCTTTTTCATGCCCCCCTCGCCTCAGGGGGCACACCCCCGCCAGCGGGATGGCTGGCTGGTGCACGCATGGAAGAATCCGCGGCATCCAACACGTCGCCACTTCCACGAGCGGCATGCCAACACTTCAGGGAGAAGCAGGCCTTCGCTGCGGCGGGGCCTGGCGTGCTTGCGCGTGGGTTTCATGCATTCCTTCATGCCTCGCACCCCTGCACCACGCGCATTCAGCGCATTTCCAGCACCGGCTAACACTCACAGCGCCGACCGCATCACCCGCCTCTGGCTGATCCTCACGCCCATCGCGCTGGCCGCCAGCTGGCTGCCATTGCTGGCGCAGGCGCAGGAAAGCGGCCCGGCTGCCGAAGCCACCCACATCCCGTGCACGGCCGTGCCACCGGAAGCTCCTGTCGAGGATGTCCTGCCGCCTCTGAACAACACCGGCGAGCGGAACTTCGAAAGCAGCGTCATCCGCTTGCGCCCCGCCTCCATCGGCCAGGCCGTGCCCACCACCGAATGCGGCCCACTGGTGCAAGGTGCCGTGCTGGCCCTGAACAACCAGCAGGCCCTGCGGCAGCAGATGAACCGGCAACAGCTGCGCCTGCTGCAACAGCAACAGGCCGACCACCTGCCGGGCGGTGCCTGGCTGCGTGGCGACAAGCGCCTGAGCCTGTGGGCACAAGCGGCAGGCACGCAGCACGACGAAGGCGAAACCCCGCTGGCCGCTGGTGTGGCACACAGCAGCGCCGACCTGACCTTGGGGGCTGACTACCGCCTCAGCGAACAGGCCGTGGTGGGCATGGGCCTGGCTTGGCAAAACCCGCGCCTGCGCTGGTTGGGCACTGAGTCTCGGGTGCGCGGCCAGCAAGTCGGCCTGAGCGCCTATGGCCTGCATGAACTGGGCCGCTGGGGCCACCTCAGCCTGACCGCTGCCCGCAGCACCGACCGCTACCGCAGCACCACCGACCTGGGCGACGGCACCGTGCAAGGCACCCGCCAGCGCGGCCGCACCACCGGCCTGAGCCTGCAGTGGGGGCAAGACTTTGCGTGGGGGGCCCACAACCTGGCGCCCTACCTTCGCATGGACCAGGTGCGCACCCGCCTGATGGACGCCACGACGGGTGACACCCTGGGCCGCTCGGATGCTGCCACCCTGGGCGTGCAATGGCAGACCAGCGTGCCGCAAACCTGGGGCGTGCTGCTGCCCTATGCGCGCGTGGAATGGAGCGAGACCACCCGTCTGCGCCTGACCGGCGCCTCAGCACAGGCCTACGCCACCGCACAAGGCTGGCTGCCAGCCCCCGCACCTCAGGCGGCCGACCGCCACCAGGGCAGCGCAGCCGTGGGTCTGTCGTCGGTCAATGCCAAGGGCATGAGCCTGTTCGCCGATTACGAACAGGGCATCGGCCTGAGCAACACCGTGCGCTGGCGTTTCAGCGCCGGGGTGCGCCAGGAACTGTGATGCCTCACAGCCTGCTGGCCATCCCGGCCGGCAGGGCTGTCAGCAAGGCATTCAGCGCGGGCTGAGCACGAAATCGCCCGCCTCGTGCCCGGCAAAGGCAATGGGCGCGTAGTGCGGCTGCTGCTGCACCTGCAAACGGCGCCCCAGGTGGGCAAAGCGGGCCGCCACGGCCTGGTGCAATTCCAGCGCTGCCACCGGCGCCTGCACCTGGCGCAACACATCGAGCAGGCTGCGGGCGAACAGCGAATGCTCGATGCTGCCGCCATCCATCACGGGCTCCAGCCCACCCGAGGTCATGGCCACGCGCACCTTCTGGCGTGACAGGAAATCCAGCGCCTGCCGGCGCTGGGTGTCGGCCAGGGCCGTGTCGATCTGAGGCATGAGCGAATGGGTCAAGGTGCCGGAATAGCAGGAATCGGCAATCACCATCACATGCCTGGCCGACATCGCCGACAGCTGGTCGGTCACGTCGATGACCGACACCCAGCGACTCACATCCTGCCGGTCGCCGTCCACCGGGATCCAGTAGCCCCGAGCGGTCACGCTGTCCATCTGACCATGGCCGGCGTAGTACACCAGCACCTGATCGTT
>JBEGRT010000415.1:0-5832 GCA_041180305.1 Pseudomonadota bacterium | reverse complement strand
AAGATCAGCGACAACACGGTCGGCGCAGCTATCGCGGCCAGCATCAACGCCACCGCCTCCGTGAACTGCATCGTCGGCTTCAGCGGTTTCAGCCCGTACTACCGTACTACGAAGGATCCGCGGCAGCCCAAGGCCGATCCAGAAGGCTGGATCAAGCACGACGGCAGTGGCTGCCCTCTGCCGCTCGGTACGAAGTACGAGGCCCTAAGGGTCGGCTATGACGATCGACCGTTTCGCAGCACGGTCGAGTACGTCGATATTGAGCACGGCAGCCTGTGGTTTGACATCATCAATGATGTGACCGCCTACCGCGTGCTCCCCGGCTGACCAGTAGACCCAGCAGATCAATGCCGGCCGCAACTCCACCGCCCAATCCCGGGCGACTGGAGTGCCAACGAGAGGGGTGGCGGCCGGCGCCTATCAACAGCGCAGAGGTTGAGTTATGGCAAAGGTGAGCCAGGAACAGAAAGCACGCGAGGCCGAGGCCAAAACCAAAGCGGTCACTGCTTTCAAGGCGCAGATTCAGGAGCTTACCGCCCGCGTTCCGGCGTCCCACTCCAGCTGGAGCTATCAGCAGACCATCTCATACAAAGAGGCGATGGAGCAGGCCAAGAAGGTGCTGCAATACGAGCGCGTGACACCGGAGAAGTGTCAAGAGGTGCTTGGGGCCCTGAGCCTTGCGTGCCGGTGAAATGGCAATGAAGCGCCGTTGGTCAGAACAAGAGGACGCAATGCTCCGCGCCAGCTACGCAACTACGCTCACGTCCGAGCTTGCCGCGGAGATGGGCCGCACGAGCAAGGCCGTCTATCTGCGGGCTCTTAGCCTAGGTGTCGCGAAGAGCCCGGAATTCGTTGCTGCCACATCCCGCGAACGCGCGGCAGACCCAGCGCATCCGATGCATGCCACCAAGTTCACCAAGGGCCAGCCTGCCTGGAACGTTGGTCTGTGTGGTGTTGTCGGCGTTCAGGATGCCTGCCGCGCAACGCAGTTCAAGGCGGGGCATCGGCCGCAGACATGGGTTCCTATCGGCACGGTTGTCGCCGACCAGCGCGATGGCGTGCTTCGCATCAAGGTGAGCGACACGGGCAACAAGCCTGATTGGAAGCCGGTTCATGTCTACGTCTGGGAACGCGACATAGGGCCCGTTCCTGACGGCCATGTTGTCGTGTTCAAGCCAGGCCAGAAGACAGTTGAGTTCGAGGCCATAACCACCGACATCCTGGAGTGCGTCACCAGATCCGAGCTGATGAGGCGCAACAGCCGACACACCAACTACCCGCCTGAGATCAACCGCCTGATGCAGTTGCGTGGCGCCATTACTCGGCAGATCAACAAGCGATCCAAGGAAGCAGCATGAGCAACAAGCTGGATGACCTGCGCACCGCCTTGTTCGACACCCTCAAGGGGATCAAGGACGGCAGCATTGACCTGGACAAGGCGCGCGCCATCAACGAGGTTGGCAAGACGCTAATCGAGTCTGCAAAGGTTGAGGTTGATTACTTGCGCGTCACTGGCGGCGGCGAATCCTCGTTCATTGATACGGCTGTAGGCAGCGACAACCTGCCCAACGGCATCACCGGCATTACTCGGCACCGCCTGCAGGGCTGACCATGACCACCAATCTACCGCCACTCGAGATGGCCCCGCCTACCTCAAAGCACCTCTCCGCGTAGCAGTGAAGAACTGCGCGCAGAAGAAACGCTACCCCGACGAGAACTCCGCGAGGCTCGTCGGCCAACAGCGCCTGTCAGTACCGAATCCCGGCACCCACTGTACGCCTACTGCAGTCCAGAGTGCGGCATGTGGCACCTGACGCGCAAGGCCGGTGGGGTGCCGATTCGGGCTCAGGCCGAGCAAGCATGACCGCCTATTACAACGAGATCGACCCCTATGCAGCTCAGTGGTTGCGAAACCTCATCTCTGCAGGACACATCGCTGATGGAATCGTTGACGAGCGAAGCATCGAAGACGTGCACCCGCGCGACCTCGACGGATTCACGCAGTGCCACTTCTTCGCCGGCATCGGTGTTTGGAGCTACGCCCTTCGGCGCGCAGGCTGGCCAGATGATCGACCTGTTTGGACCGGTTCCTGTCCGTGCCAACCTTTCAGCGTTGCCGGACAAGGCAAGGGGATAAATGATGAACGACATTTATGGCCAGCTTTCCTTCGACTTATCGCTGCCTGCCGACCAGGAACAGTATTCGGAGAACAAGTCTCCAGTAGCCTCGTTACTGGAGCCGGAACTTCATCGGCAGTGCAGCGACTGTGGGAGCGTAAAGCCCGTCTCGGAATTCTCGCGAACTGGCTGGAAGAAGACATATCGATCGCTCTGCAAGGAATGCAGGAACAAGACGGCGCGCGCATTGCATCAGATGCGCAAGGGCTCTACCTCCACGAGAGCATCAAGGCTGACGGCAGCCGCCAAGTCACGCGCTGCGCTGAAGGGCCTTCCATTCGGCTTGACGGTGGAATGGGTCCAATCAGCGCTGGACTCTGGAGTTTGCGAGGCTACCGGGATTGCTTTCGACCTGACATCGAAGCGTGGCTGGAACACACCATCGCTCGACCAGATCCGCGCGGGCGAGGGATACACGATGGCAAACACCAGGGTGATTCTGTTCGGTCTGAATGCGGCGTGCGGGAACTGGGGCGAGAACAAGGTCATCGAGATGGCGAACGCAATCGTGAAGAAGCGGCGCGAGCGATCCGACGCGCTTCAGAAGAGACTGACGGAGAACTTGAAAAAGCGAACGGCGGAGCTTGGGTCGACACTTTACAGACTGACCTGGAAGCCCTGGACTACGCCCTTGGGTGTGTCGCGTTTCCGTCTGCGGGCGTCGGTGCTCCGCACATCCGGGACCGGCTCTTCTGGGTGGCCGACGCCGACGTCATGCGCAGCCACCGGGGCGGGCCAGCAAGGTCGCGATGGAGGACTCAATATCCAGACCGCGGCGCTGCTTGCGAGTTGGGCAACTCCGAGTGCGAGGGACTGGCGTTCGGCCAGCGGCTCTACGGAGTTCCTGGCGGAGCGTGCAGAGCAGACGCGGGGCAAGCCGCTGAGCGAACAAGCGTTCACCCTTGCGGGGTGGCCTACCCCGAATGCGCACTTCGTGGATGCGAAGCCGAATCCGCCAGTCACTACGGGCCGAAAGCCATCCGATCCGCAGATCGGGCTGGCGGATGTGGCGGTGCATCTTGCCAGCTGGCCGACGCCGATGGCCGGGACGCCTGCCCAGAAGGGGTACAACGCGGCCGGCAACACGGACAGCAGCCGCAAGACAGTGGAGCTGCTTGTATTGCCCATGCCGGCCCGACTAACGGCCTCTGGCGAGATGCTGATTGGCTCCTCTGCCGGGATGGACGGTGGCGGCCAGTTGAACCCGGCACACAGCCGCTGGCTACAGGGATTGCCAATCGCGTGGGACGTTTGCGCGCCTACGGCAACGCGATCAACGCGGAAGCCGCGCACGCGTTCATCGCCGCCTACCTCGAATCCATCTGACATGGACACCCAACTGCCAGAGCCCAAGACCGCCGAGCGATCAATGGACAGCTCCTGGCAGCTCTATGAGCAGATGAAAGCCGAGTACCTGAGACAGAACCCACTTGCCTCTGCGGATGAGATCGAAGAGGCGATGAAGCGGGGCGCACACACGAACGGGCTGTGATCCGCACGGCCAAACCGACGAAGGAAGACGTAATGGCGAAGAACAGCATTGACGCCTATGGCGCGCTTGGCAAGACGAACGTCCTGATGTTCGATCCTGAGGCGCTACATCTTGTCATCGACGAGAAGTCACCTCTTTACGACGAGCGGGTGCACCTGCCGGTGTCCGAGCCAATGGTGCTCAACATCATGTACCAGGGCGTACTAGAGCCCGTCATCATCAACAAGAACACAGAGACCGGCGTCGTCGAGGTAGTGGCTGGCCGGCAGCGCGTGAAGAACGCCCGAGAAGCGAATAGACGCCTGCGCGAGCGCGGCTGCGAGCCAATCCATGTGCCGGCGATCGTTCGTCGAGATGACGGCGCTTCGCTCGCTGGCGTCATGGTCAGCGAGAACGAGGTGCGCGAATCCGATACACCGATCGGCCGTGCCAAGAAGATGCGGCAGATGCTGGGCCTTGGCAAGACCGAGGCTGACTTGGCGGTTCTCTTTGGGTGCAGCAAGCAGACCGTCGATAACACTCTGGCCCTGCTTGACTGCACGGCGGCTGTACGCGATGCGGTCGATGCCGGGCAGATCGGCGTGGGCCATGCGCGGGCGCTTGCCAAGCTGGATCCGTCTCAGCAGCGCGAGAAGGTGGCGGAGCTGGTCAGCATCGGCAGGGAGACAACGGGGCACACCAGGGCTCGCAAGCAACGTGAGGTTGTCAGCCCAGGGCTTCCGAAGATGCGCACGCGCGCCCAGATCACCACGGAGCGCGATGCAAGCAGCGGCGACAGGCGGGCCGCGCTGGATTGGGTACTTGGCAACGTCACCGAGTAGCCCGCCGTGACCACCAATCTCCCGCCACTCGAATGGCGCTTCATCGCATTCATCCCATACGGAGATGCGGCAGAACTACCCGCTGACACAGCCTGGGATGTGTGGGACGAGGTGGTGTTGGAGATGGATGAGGTGTTGAAGCAGCAGCCGAACGCCAAGAAGAACGAATAGACGCATCGAGTGAACAGCACTGCGCCGGAGGGGCAAGCCAGAACCGTGGCGGCGCAGGAAGACCCCCTACCACGGGAAAGACGAGGAAGCAGGGGTAAGGGTGGCGAAGGCAGCGCCCGATCGTCGAACGGCTGCCGGGTCATGCGGAAAGCATGTGAAGGCAAGCCCTGCGGATCTATCCGGGATGGGCTGGTCTTGCCCAAGCCAAGAAGAGAACGTTAGTAGCTAGAAGGTATTTGGGTGTTCTTCCAGAGCGGTGATAGATGAACAGAGGCGACCAATGACCGAGCGAAACGAACCGACCCAGGAAGTTGATGAAGCCTGTTCCATGGCTGGGCCGACTCCCCATGCGCTACGTCCGTACCAAGACGAAGCGATCATGTGTCTGCGCGATGCACTGAAGGCCGGCAAGCGGCGTGTCATCGTCTACAGCCCAACCGGCAGCGGCAAGACCGTGATTGCCGCAGAAATCATCCGCTACGCCAGGCGGAAGTCGAAGCGTGTTGCGTTCGTCTGCAACCGAGTCGAGCTGGTGCAGCAGACCGTCGAGCAACTTGGCAGGGCGGGCATTAGCTGCGGCGTGATCCAGGGCGACAACACATGCACCGAGTGGGCGCCTGTGCTCGTTTGCTCGATCCAGACGATTGCCCGAAGGGGCTTCCCTGATGTCGATTTGTTCATTATCGACGAGGCCCACGGTTGCGCCGGATCTCGTGACTATCGGAAGATGCTCACGAAGGCGTCTAAAACGCCCTGCATTGGCCTAACAGCAACGCCCTTTAGCCCTGGCCTAGGTAGGCACTACAAAGAGCTTGCAGGGCCGCTATTTGAGTCGATCATCGTTGCCTCCACGATCCCGGAGCTGATCGCGGCGGGCTACTTGGTGGACCTGGACGTGTACGCGCCTTCCGAGCCTGATCTGAGCGGCGTGAAGGTTGTGGCTGGCGACTATCAGGAAGACCAGCTTGCCGAGGCTGTGGACAAGCCACAGCTGATCGGCGATATCGTGGACCATTGGCTAAAGCTGGGCCGTGGCAAACAAACCGTCTGCTTCGCTACGTCGATCGCGCACAGCCGGCACATCGTGCAGCGGTTCCAGGAGGTAGGCATCCCGGCTGAGCACGTCGATGCCTACACCAAGCACGAGGAACGCCGCGACATCATCGGGCG
>JBEGRT010000414.1:0-4317 GCA_041180305.1 Pseudomonadota bacterium | reverse complement strand
CCACCGACCTGTCGCTCATGTCTCAGCCCGAGGTGGGCGAGATGAGCGAACCCGTGGCGGCCGGCAAAGGGGGCTCTTCGGCCATGCCGCACAAGCGCAACCCGGTGGCCTGCATGGCGGCACTGGCCGCCGCTCACCGCGCGCCGCAACGCGTGGCCGCGCTGCTGTCCACCATGGGCCAGGCCTTTGAACGGGGCCTGGGCGACTGGCAGGCCGAAGGCGCCGAATGGGCCGGGCTGCTCGCCCATGTGCACGGTGCCCTGCCCCCCTGACCGAGGCCGCTGGCCAGGGGCTGCAGGTGCACCCACAGCGCATGCTGGCCAACATCGAATCGCTGCAAGGCCTGGTGTTCACCGAAGCGGTGTCCATGCAAGTGGCCCACGCCCTGGGCAAGGCCGATGCCCACCACCGGGTCGAGCAATGGTGCCAGCAAGTGGTGCAGACCGGCCGGCACCTGCGCGACGTCGCACGCGAAGCGCAAGCGGCCGACCCTGCCTTGTCGGCCCTGCCCGACCTGGCCGCGCTGTGCGATGCGCGCCTGGCTGCCGAACCTGCGGCACGCCAGGCCCAGGCCCAGCTGGCCCTCTGGCGCCAGGCCATGTCACGCACCGCCTGAGCCCCCTCACCCTTGATGTTTTTGCCCTCCCACGCCATGACACACACCGACGATTTCGACCTGGGCCTGCGCAACCGCCGGGCCGTGCTGGGCGATGCCTGGGTGGACCAGTCGCTGTCCAAAGCCCATGCCTTCAATGCCGAATGGCAGGACTTCATCACGCGCTACGCCTGGCATGAAATCTGGGGCCGTCCGGGCCTGGACCACCGCACCCGCCGCCTGCTGGTGCTGACCACCACGCTCGCGCTGGCCCGCTGGGAAGAGTTCGAACTGCACATCGGCGCGGCCATCCGCGGAGGTGTGCCCGTGCAGGAGATCCAGGAAACCCTGATGCAATCGGCCATCTACGCCGGTGTGCCTGCGGCCAACACCGCCTTCAAGCTGGCGGCCGAGATCATGCAGCGGCACGGCATCGAGTTCGCGCCCCGTCCGCTCACGCCTGCGCACCGGGTGTCCACCCACCGCACCTTCAGCACCCCGGAACTGCGCGTGCTGCGCCAGGGGCAAGGCAGCCCGGTGCTGCTCAGCCATGCGCTGGGCCTGGACGTGCACATGTGGGACCACCTGGCCCGCGAACTGGCTCCCACCCACCAGGTGCTGCGCCACGACCACCGCGGCCACGGCGAATCCGACGCACCGGCCGGGCCCTACCGGCTCGATGACCTGGTGGACGATGCCGCGCGCGTCATCCGCGAAGCGGGCTGTGGCCCCGTTGTGTGGGTGGGCGTCTCGATGGGCGGCATGGTCGGTCAGGCCCTGGCCATCCGTCATCCGGAACTGGTCAGGGGCCTGGTGATCGCCAACAGCACCTGCCACTACCCCGAGGCCGCGCAAGCCGCGTGGCAAGCCCGCATCGACAAGGTGCAGGCCGACGGACTGGGCAGCATCGCCGACATGGTGATGCAACGCTACTTCACCGAGCCCGTGCGTGCCAGCCAGCCCGAACTGACCCAGGCCGCCCGCCAGACCTTGCTGCGCGCCGACCCCGGCGGCTACGTCGGATGCTGTCAGGCCATCGCCCGGATCGACCTGCGCGAAGGCCTGTCGGCCCTGAAGGTCCCCACCCTGGTGATCGCCGGGCGGCATGACCAGGGCACGCCGGTGGCCATGTCGGAAGACATCGCCAGCCGCATCCCCGGGGCGCGCCTGGCCGTGCTGGAAGACGCCTCGCACATCAGCGTGCTTGAAAGCCCTGCCGCCTTCACACGTCTGGTGCAGGACTTCCTGCAATCCCTGCCCTCGGCCACTGCCTGAACGGCCATTCGCTTGACCACCCTCGCCATCGCCCCTGCGGCCCGCCCTGCGCACCCGCTGCAGGGCGTCTTTTTCATGCTGGCCGCCGTGGCCTGCTTTGCAGCGCTCGACACCTCCACCAAGCTGGTCACGCAGGTGGCGCCCTTGCTGGTGGCCATCTGGTTCCGCTACGCCTTCCAGGCCGCGATCACCTTCATCAGCCAGGCACCCCGGCAAGGCAGGCGCCTGTGGGCCACGCAACGCCCCGGGATGCATGTGGCCCGCGGGCTGCTGCTGGTGTCCACCAGCGCGCTGGCCTACCTGAGCCTTCAACGGGTGTCTGTGGCCGACTTCACGGCCATCGTCATGCTGTCGCCCATCGTGATGAGTGTGGTGGCCGCCTGGCGGGCCCGCCGCAATCCGGGGCTGCTGGCCTGGCTGTGCGTGGTCGGTGGGTTCGCGGGCGTGCTGGTCGTCATGCGCCCTGGCAGCGACCTGTTCGGCTGGGCGGCCCTGCTGCCCCTCGGCCTGGTGGCCACCAATTCGGCCTACCAGCTCGTCACCAGCGACCTGGGGCAGACCGACGACCTGGGCACCATGCACCTCTACAGCGGTCTGATCGGTGCCCTGCTGCCTGGCCTCGCCCTGCCATGGGCCTGGCAGCCGATTCACGAGCCCCGCACCTGGGCCCTGCTGCTGGCCATGGGCGTGCTCAGCAGTGCAGGCCATCTGCTGCTGGGCCGGGCCTATCAGAAAGCGCCGGTCGTGCAACTCACACCGTTCCTCTACATGCAGATCGTGTTTGCCGTGATCGCAGGCTGGATCGTCTTCGGCCATGTGCCCGATGCGTGGTCACTGACCGGCATGGCCATGATCGGCGTCAGCGGTGCCTGCAGCGCCATTTTCAGGGCGTCGGAGCGCTGATGCGCTCGACACCCGTGCGAAGTTCTCAGTGCTCACTGAGATCAGAGGGGTCGGGCCCCAAGCTTTGAAGGCCCGACATTGACAAGGACCGCCAGGGTGCCCACAGGCACAATGGTGGTCCTTTTTTTCTGTGCCGCCCCCACGAGGGGCCCTGCGCCTAGCTGCCATGAAGCTCGCCACCTGGAATGTGAACTCCCTGTCTGTCCGACTGCCCCAGCTGATCGACTGGCTGGCAGCCAACCCGGTCGATGCCCTGGTGCTGCAGGAAACCAAGCTGACCGACGACAAGTTCCCCCAGGCTGACCTGGAAGCCGCCGGCTACCACGCCCACTGGTTCGGCCAGAAAACCTACAACGGCGTGGCGCTGCTGACCCGAGAACCCGCCACCGACCCGGTGCGCAACATCCCCGGCTTTGCCGACGAGCAGGCCCGCGTGATCGCGGGCACCGTGCCCCACGCTACCCATGGCCCCGTGCGTGTGATCGGTGCCTACTTCCCCAATGGCCAGGCCCCGGGCAGCGACAAGTTCGCCTACAAGATGGCCTGGCTGGAAGCGCTCAACGCCTGGGTGAAGGACGAAATGAGCCGCCACCCGCGTCTGGTGCTCATGGGCGACTACAACATCGCGCCCACCGACGCCGACGTGTACGACCCCGTGGGCTGGAAAGACCAGATCCACTGCACCGTGGAAGAGCGTGAACACTTCCAGCGCCTGCTGGGCCTGGGTCTGCATGACGCCTTCCGCCTGTTCGAGCAGGCCCCCAAGCTGTGGAGCTGGTGGGATTACCGTAACCTGGCCTTCCGCAAGAACCAGGGCCTGCGCATCGACCACATCCTGGTCAGCGACGCCCTCAAGCCTGCCGTGCAGGCCTGCGCCATCGACAAGGCACCGCGCAAGAACGAACGCCCCTCTGACCACGCCCCGGTGGTGGTCACACTGGGCTGATCGGCCCTGGCTTGACGCGGCCCGGGCCCTGCACTTACATTGAAGCCATGCATTCGCTGCAAGCCTGCTCCAAGCAACACGCCTCGTGGCGCTGGTGGTCCTGTCCACCGGCGCGCATGCCTGCTTGAGCCGCTTCTTTCCGCACAGGAAAGCACCGAACCTCACACCCCATGCCGCCATCCAGGGCGGCATGTGTGTTTTCAAAGGGGTGATCCCCCAGCTTCTGCCCCACACATGGCCGCCCTCCTCACCCCTCAGGAGATGCCCATGTTTGCCTTCGACACCCGCCTGCCCCAGCCCCTGGTCGTGCCTTGTGAAACCCTTCAGGAAGCCCTGACCCGCGCCGATCAGGCCCGGCGGCAACTGGCCCTGCTGCAGGCCGAACTGGCGCATTACGAAGCCCAGGCCGTGGCCCTTCAGGCGCTCCAGGCCCGCAACCTGCCAGTTCAGCGCCCGGTCAACCAGCGCTGAAACGGTGCGGGAAAGCCCAAAGTGGCCAGCCCCTGCGGGCTGTGTGCTGTGGCGGCTGCGGCCCCGGCCTCCAGGCTGGTCTGGGCTGTGGCCAGCACGGCCAGCACATCCACGCCCATGGGCACAC
>JBEGRT010000413.1:0-3216 GCA_041180305.1 Pseudomonadota bacterium | reverse complement strand
CAGGTTCATGATCAGGATGATCAGCCAGTCCTGGTGCACGTTCTGCGTCACCCAGGTCGCCACCCCCGTGGGCATCTGGTCGTAGGTGAGCAGCCAGCCGATGGCGCTGGAAGCCATGATCACCAGCAGCACCACCCCGGTGGCCAGACCGGCGGACACCACCGCGTCGTTCAGGCGCTTGAAGGACAGGTCGCGGTACACCAGCACCGACACGACGGCGGCATACAGCGTGGACAGCACGGCCACCTCGGTGGGCGTGGCGATGCCGAAGCGCAGGAACAGCACGATCAGCACCGGCAGCAGCAGCGCGGGCGAGGCATACAGCAGATGGGTGCGGAAGCTGCGCCAGTCGATGGGCGTCGTGTCGCGCGGGAAGTTGCGGCGCTTGCCCACGAACCAGCACATGAACATGAAGCCGCCGCACATCAGGATGCCCGGCAGGATGCCGGCCACGAACAGCGACGCGATGGACGCATTGGCCGTGAGCGCGAACAGGATCATCGGGATCGAGGGCGGGATCAGGATGTCGATCGTCGCCGCGGCGGCCAGCGTGGCGGCCGAGAAGGCCGGCGGATAGCCCAGGCGCTTGTGCCACGGGATCAGCAGCGAGCCGATGGCCGAGGCGTCCGCCACCGCAGAGCCCGAGACGCCACCGAACAGCGTCGACGACAGCACGCCCACCTGCGCCGGGCCGCCGTGGAAGCGACCGATCAGCGTGCTCAGCACGCCGACCAGCGCGGCCCCCAGGCGCCCGCCCATCATCAGCGAGCCGGTGAGCATGAAAAAGGGAATGGCGATCAGCGGGAAGCTCTGGACCTGGGCCACCATCTGCTGCACCAGCAGATCGAGCGGCACACGGTCGGAGGTGGCGGCCGCCGCCATGGCGGCCACCAGCAGGGCGTGGGCAACAGGCATGGCCAGCACGGCCGCACCGAGAAAGACAAACAGAATGAGCGCACTCATGACAGGTTCCTTGGCGGTCGCTTGGGGCTTACCAGTGCGCCTCGGGCACGGCGTGCTCGGCGTTCGGGTCCGGCTCGGCCACCGGCGTGCTCCAGGCGTTCCAGGCCGACTTGATCGCCAGCAGGGCCAGCATCAGCAGCCCTGTCATGACGCAGGCGTAGGTGAGTGAGCCGGGCACCTGCAGGATGGGCGACCTCTCGTCGTGCACGATCTCCAGCATCCGGCCGGTCGACCACGACAGCGTGACGTAGAGCGCAGCGACCACCAGCCAGACGCCCACGGCGATCCAGCGGCGCAGCGATGCGGTCACCGCATCCATCAGAAAGCTGGTGGTGATGTGGGCGCCATGCGCTGCCGCCAGCACCACGCCGGACATGACCAGCCAGGGAAACAGCAGCTCAGGCACCTCGTTGGCCCACTGCAGGCTGCTGCCGGTGGCATAGCGCAGCACGGTGTTGGCCACCAGGATCACGAAGATGACGGCCGTGCTGATCCACAGCAGCAGCCGGCACAGGCCGACCACGACCTGTTCGATGAAGTTCATCACAAGACTCCTTGGGCGCCAGGGCCGCCCGGAGCAGACAGGCCTGGGCCGGTTTCAGGGGAAGACGCGTATCGCTGTCGCGAACGCTCAGCGGGCGGCGGCGATCACCTTCTTCAGGTACGGGCCGATGGGCGTGGCCAGCCACTTGTCGTCCACCGCGGCCGTGGCCTTGGCAAACGCGGCCTTGTCCACCGTGGTCACCTGCACGCCCTTGGCCTTCAGATCGTCCAGCAGCTTGGCGTCGGCGTCGGCCGAGAGCTTGCGCTGCAGCGCGGTGGCCTCGGCGGCGGCTTCCTGCACGGCCTTCCTGTCAGCGTCGGACAGGCGGTCCCAGGTGCGCTTGCTCATCAGGAAGGGCGTCATCTGGAACATGTGGCTGGTCAGCGCCAGGTGCTTCTGCACCTCGTAGAGCTTGCTGGCATGGATGTTCACCAGCGGGTTCTCCTGGCCGTCAACCACGCCCTGCTGCAGCGCGACATACAATTCGGCGAACTTGATCTGTTGCGCTTCGGCGCCGAGCGACTGCATGATGTCCACCAGCACCGCATCGGGTGGTGTGCGCATCTTCAGGCCCTTCATGTCTTCAACCTTGGTGATGGGGCGTTTGCTGTTGGTCATGTGGCGGATGCCGTTGTCCCAGTAGCCCAACACAACCATTCCCTTTTCAGCCGACCTGTCGGCCAATTCCTTGCCCAGAGGACCATCGAGCAACCTGAATGCATGCGCGGGTGAAGAGAACATGAATGGCATGCCATAGGCCGCGTATTCCGGCACGGCATTGGCGACCGCGCCTTGTGAGTTGGCCGACATGTCGATCGCGCCGGTGCGCAAAGCGGTCACCATGGCCGCGTCGTCGCCCAATTGCGCGGACGGTGCCACCTGAACTTCGATACGGCCATTGCTTTTGGCTTTGACGACGTCGGCAAACTTGACGCTCGCCTCATGCCGTGGGTTGCCTGGTGCCGCGCCGTGGCCCAGGGTGAGTTTGACTGCCGATTGCGCTACCGCGAAGCCGCTGGCCCCAAGCAGTGCCGACACCAGCGCAGCGCGCCTGAAAGTTGAAAATTTTGTCATGAAGGTCTCCTGTTGTGGTGAAGAAAATGGGTGGTGAAAATCCGCTAATGAATCAGCATGCCGCCGTTCACGTCCAGGGTGATGCCAGTGCAATAGGCCGAAAGGTCGCTGGCCAGGAATACACAGGCACCCGCCACGTCGCTTGCGCGGCCCAGCCGTGCCAGCGGAATGGTTGCCGAAATTTCCGCTTTCTTGGCGTCGTCCAGCTTGCCTTGCGTGATGTCGGTTTCGATCAGACCTGGCGTGATGCAGTTCACCCGGATGCCCTCAATGCCAAACTCGCGTGCCATCGCTTTGGCCAGGCCCAATACGCCTGCTTTGGCCGCTGAATAGTGTGGGCCGCCAAAGATGCCGCCGCCGCGTTGGGCCGACACGGAAGAGATGCAGACGATGGAGCCTGACTTGCGGCTGCGCATGTGCGGGATGGCGGCTTGCGACATGTACAGGGTGCCGCGCAAGCTCACGTCCAGTATGCGGTCGTAATCGGCGCCTGTGATGTCCAGCGTTTTCACTGGCTGGGTGATGCCGGCATTATTGATGAGGATGTCGATTTGGCCGTATTTGGCGATGATCGCGGTGGCGGCAGCCCCGCATTGTTCGCGGTCCGTCACGTCTGCCACCATGCCAAGATGCTG